>VBOZ01000017.1:77634-217258 GCA_005893305.1 Candidatus Eisenbacteria bacterium
CGATCAAGAAGCTATGCGTTCCGTAGGTGTGGAACAGGGACTGCCAGACCAAGATTCGCAAGATCCCGATCGAGGCGAGGATCGCTCCGAGGCCAAGGCCGGACAAGATCTCTCGGTGCATCACACGCCACCAATCGCGGAGCTTCACCTCGCCGAGCGCCATCGCGCGGATCACGAGCGTCGTGGCCTGGCTGCCCGAATTGCCGCCGCTCGAGATCACCAGCGGAACGAACAGGGCCAACACGACGGCGCGCGCGATCTCGGCCTCGAAGTAGCCCATCGCGGTCGCCGTCAGGCTCTCGCCCAGGAAGAGAACCGCAAGCCAGCCGGCTCTCTTCCGAATCATGTGGCCGATCCCGACGCGTAGATACGGAGCGTCCAGGGCGGCGGTGCCTCCGATCTTCTGGATGTCCTCGGTCGCCTCTTCCCGGACGACGTCCACGATGTCATCCAGGGTCACGATCCCCTTCATCCGGCCTTCCTCGTCGACGACGGGGAAGGCCAAATACCGGTGCGCGGCGAAGAGGCGGCTCAGCTCCTCCTGGTCCATCTGCTCGGGCACCGTCACCAGATTCGTCCGCATGATCGCGTCGATTTTCTGGTCGGCCTTGGCCGTGATGAGGTCCCGGTACGAGACCACGCCCAGGAGCTTGTGATCCGGGGAGAGGACGTAGGCGTAGGTGAGCGTCGCCCCCCGGTCCGCGGCGTGGCGCCTCAGGTAGGTGATCGCCTCGTCCACGGTCATGTCCGGCCGCAGGCGCGCGTAGCGCGGGTTCATCAGCCCACCGGCGTCGTCCTCGGCATAGGCCAGGAGCCCGCTCACTTCCTGGCGCGTCGGCTCGTCGAGGAGCGACATCAGGGGCTCGCGCTCCTCCGCGGGAACTTCCTGCACCAAATCCGCGGCGTCGTCGGGCGCCAGGAGCCGGATCCAGGAGCGCCGCTCCGCGGGCGGCAGGCCCAGGAGCAGGTCCGCCTGATCGTGCGCGCTCAGGCCCAGAAAGAAGTCCTCGGCCTGCGTGCGCTCGAGGGCCCGGAAGCTTTCCAAGCGATCCGAAGGGACGAGGAGCGTCCACGCCTCCTTGAGATCGGAGACCGAGAGCGGCTCTTCGAGTTCCGTGTCCGGGCTGGAAGTCATCATGTGAGCTCCCGAGTAAGGGGATCTGCGCGGGCTCGACACGAGCCCGCATCGAAGCGCACGCATGGTAGAAGATCGCTTCGGTCCCCATCAACCCCCGTGACGGTCCGGGCGCATTCGCCGGGGGCCGTGGGGTACAATTAGGGGTGAGATGAGCGTCTGAGCGCGCCCAGGAAGGGCGCGCCCGCCCTTGGGAGAAACGCCATGCACACCCGGCACCGCCCCGCGATGCTGGTCGTTGACGATGATCCGGGCTCGTCCGGTCTCCTCCGCGAAGTGTTCGTGGGGGAGGGCTACGACGTCGTGCTCGCATCGAGCGGGACGGCGGCGCTCGATCTGGCCGCCGCACGGCCGTTCGACATCGTTCTGAGCGACGTGCAGATGCCGGACATCGACGGCATCGAGGTGCTTCGCCGGCTCCGCCGCCTCACCCCCGACCCGACCGTGATCCTGGTCACCGCGTACGGGACCATCGAGACCGCGATCCGCGCGCTCCACGAAGGCGCGTTCGACTACGTCCGAAAGCCGTTCAAGCTCGACGAGGTGCGGCTCTGCGTGGAGCGCGCGATGGAGCGGAGGGGGCTCCGCGACGCCGCGAAGGGCGACGCGCCGGTACCCCGGCCCAGCATGCTCCCGACGACGGGACCCAAGCGGGCGCGGCCGATCGTCGGTTCCCACCCGGGCATGATGGAGCTGATCAAGCTCGTGTCGCGCGTCGCGGGGACGAAGAGCTCGGTCCTCGTCATCGGCGAGAGCGGCACCGGAAAGGAGCTGATCGCGCGGTCCATCCACGAGGCGAGCCCGCGGCGCGATCGCGCCTTCGTCGCGGTGAGCTGCACCAGCCTCTCCGAGACGCTCCTCGAGAGCGAGCTGTTCGGACACGTCAAGGGCGCCTTCACGGGGGCGATCGAACGTCGTCCCGGGCTTTTCGTGGAGGCGAATCGGGGAACGGTCTTCCTGGACGAGGTCGGCGACATGTCGCTCTCGATGCAGGCGAAGCTCCTCCGCGTGCTTCAGGAGCAGGAGATCAAGCCGGTGGGCGGGACCGATACGGTGCCGGTCGACCTGCGGGTCGTCGCCGCCACGCACCAGGACCTCGAGGCGTTGGTCGAAGCGAAGCTCTTCCGCGAGGACCTCTACTACCGGCTCAACGTCGTGGCGCTCCACGTGCCGGCGCTTCGGGAGCGGCGCGAGGACATTCCGCTCCTGGCCGGACACTTCCTCCGCGAGTACGCGGCACGGTCGGGCCGGCCCCTGCGGGGGTTTTCCCCGGCCGCCATGGATCTTCTGCTCGCCCATCCTTGGCCGGGGAACGTCCGCGAGCTGGAAAACGTCGTCGAGAGAGCGGTCGCCCTCGCCCCCGGGTCGATGGTTGAAGTCGGAGACCTGCCGGAAAGGGTGACGGGACGTGCGGAGGCGGGGCAATCCGCGTCTCCATCCCAGCCACGACAGACCCTCGATGAGATGGCCTGCCAGTACGTGCTGCGCGTGCTCGAGCAGTCGAAGGGAAACAAGTCGGAGGCGGCGCGGGTTCTCGGGGTTCCTCGTAGGACGCTCTATCGAATGCTGGAGCGCTACGCGGAGGCGGGAAGAATCTCCGATGTGAGCCACGGAAGTACTTCTGTGCATTGATGGCACATGTCCAGCAATCTGTCGCCTGGTATCATCTTAGCGTGATATACCGTTCTTGGCTGCGCAGATCAGGCACAATCATCCTACGGCGAACAAAGGCGGGCCTTCGCCCCAACATGTCGCGGGGGCTCGTAACCCTCTCGATCGGAGCAAGTTGAGCTCTCGAATGGAAACCTCCATGCGGCCACGCCGCGTGGCATGGGCTGTGCTACCACGAAGCGGACGTCCACATACGGGATTCCGGCCTATCGGCTCGAGCCCAGCGTGGCCTGCACGTGTTAGTCAGACACCCACCGACATCTCTTCCGGACACGAGGCCACGCTCTGGGTTCATGCCGATGAGGTCAATGGCCCTTGGCTGCTGACGGCAGCCTCGCGATGCTTCTGCCCCCCACACTTCGCGAGAACCGTCCGCCGGGGGCCTAAATTTTTCTTCCGCGCGGACGCGGACCATTTCTAAGCCTCCCGTGTTCGTGATCCGCCCCGTCCACCTCCGTCCCCTCCGCCCGCTTGCCTTCGCGATCCTCTTCGCCGCGGCGGTCGTGGTATCCGCCGTGACGCTTGGGGGCGCGGAGCCCCCGAAGTCGGCCTCGCCCGCCGCCCCGTCGCCGCGATCGCACGCGCGCAGGTCCTCGCCCAAGGCCGCGGCGCCCGCGGCGGTGCCGCCGGAGCAGATCGGCATCGTCGACGGGATTCCGATCTTGCAGGTCGAGTGGGATCGCCTCGCGAAGCCGTACTTCGAGGAGATCCAGGCCCGCGCCGGGCGATCGTTGAACGACGAGGAGCGGAAGCTCCTCCAGAAGAACGTCCTCGACGAGCTTATTCGGGAGCGTCTGTGGCTCGCGGACGCACAGCGGCGCGGAATGAAGGTGACCGAGGCCGAGATCGACGCCCGGATGAAGCAGAGCGACTTCTTCAAGACCGGCGGCAAGCTGGATGAGGCCAAGTTCCAAGCCTTCAAGCACTCTACCTCCTCCAACTATCCCGAGCTTCGTTTCCAGGCGGAGCGGGGGCTTCTTCTCGAGGAGTACGTGCGCTGGATGGAGCGCCGGTTCGGGCCGCGCGAAGCCGAGCTCAAGAAGACGTTCGAAGAGCGGACCACGCAGGCTTCGATCGACTACATCGTTCTCGGTCCCGACGCGGTCTCGCTCGACCCCGAAGCCACGCCCGCCCAGGTCCGCGCCTATTACGACGCCCACCCCGACGAGTTCATGAGTGGGGAGGAGGCGCGCATCCAGTACATCCGCGTTTCGGCCGTGCCCGAGGGCGCCGCGAGCGATTCCGCGCGCGAGGCGGCCGGGCGGGTCGCGATGAAGACCGCCGGCGATCTCCTCGCCGCGGTGAAGGCGGGCCTGCTCCCTGAGAACGCGGCGAAGCCGCACGGAGGGGTGCACGAGTCCGGATGGTTCCGTCTGAACGAGCCGGTCCGGGGACTCGGCCGGTCGGACGCGCTGGTCGCGCTCGTTCGGGCCACCCGACCGGGCGAGTGGGCCGAGGAGCCGATCCGCATCGGACCCTTCGTCGTCGTGGTGCGCTTGGCCGAGCGCCACGACACGGCCAGACTCCCGTTCCGGGACGTGGTCACGCAGGCAAAGAGGAAGGCCGACGCTGAAGTGCGTGACGCGTCGATCGATTCGCTGGCGCGGGCCGAGGTCCGGCTCCATCCCGACGTCTACGCCGTGCCGCGCGTGTCGGCGTCGATCCTGGCCCGCGGCGTCGACTCCTTCGATGC
Source organism: Candidatus Eisenbacteria bacterium (assembly GCA_005893305.1). Taxonomy (NCBI): domain Bacteria; phylum Candidatus Eiseniibacteriota; species Candidatus Eiseniibacteriota bacterium. Next base: position 82,134 of record VBOZ01000017.1, read on the forward strand.
GGGCCGCCCGCCGACCGCCAAGGACGTGGAGAAGCGCCTCGACCGGCTCCGCCGGGAGCTGAAGCACTCGGGCTCGGAGCGCGCGTGGGCCGACTCGGCGCGCCCGGGCATTGCCGATCTCATCCGGCGGGAGCGCCGGCTCGACCAGGCGTGGCGCACGCTGCGCGAGGCCGGGGTTCGCCTGAAGGACAGGGAAGATCGAGCGCGGGTCGCGGCGCGCTACGCGGCGGCGGTCAGGGAGATCACGCTCTATCGGGGCGAGCCGCTTCCCGGACCGCTCCTCGTGGAAGGGAACCTGCTCGACACGCTCTATACGCTCCGCCCGGGCGATGTCCTCGGGCCGAGGGTGAATGGCGACTCGGTCTTCGTGGTCCGGGTGGATTCCCTCGATCTAGGCTACGTGCCGCCGTACGAGGCGGTCCGTGCCGCCGCGCGCGCCGCTGCGACGGAGCAGCGGCGTCAGCGCCTCGAGAGCGAAGCGGAGAGCTACTTCCGCGAGCACCGCGGCGACTATCGCACCCCGACGCGCTGGGTCATCGACGCCGTGGCCTTCCGGAGGGCGAAACCCCAGGACGTCAAGGTGTCTGCGGACTCGATCGCCGCCTACTGGCGCTCCAACCCGCTCGAATTCACTGTGCCGGGAAGAGCCCACGTGCGACACATCCTCGTGGCGTTCCGCGCGGCGGACGGCGCCGGCGCCCGCGAGGCGGCGCGCCAGAAGGCGCTCGCCGCGCGAAAGCGGATCGCGGACGGGGAAGACTTTGCCGCGGTGGCACGCGAGGTCTCCGAGGACACCGGGTCCGCGTCCAAGGGCGGAGACTTGGGCGAGCTGACGCGAGGGTCGGTGGCGAAGGAGTTCGGCGACGTCGCCTTCACGACTCCCGTCGGTGAGCTGAGCCAGGTGTTCGAAACCCGGTTCGGATTCCACGTCCTGGAGGTCGAGAGCCGGAAAGCGGAGCGCCTTCGACCGCTCGGCGAATGCGAGGAGGAGATCCAGGGCGTCCTGGGCGGAGCGGTCGCCGACTCCTCGGCCCGGACCGGCGCGCTAAAGCTGATCGCCGCGGCGTCGGAGCCCGGCGCGAATTTCGAATCGCTCGCGGCGGCGTACGGCGGCGCGAAGCGGTCGAATCCGGTCGGGGCAAACGAGCCGATCGAGGGGATCGGGGCGGCGCCGTGGCTCGAGAAGACGGTCGGCTCGCTTCCCGACGGCGGCGTCGCGCCGGAGCCGATCGAGCTCCCCGACGGCTACGTGGTCGTTCGACGCGTGCGGGAGGTGCCGCCCGGTCCGGCCACCTTCGAGGATGTGAAGGAACGACTGATGGCGGAGCGGCAGCTCCGCCGCCGCCGCGCGGTCGCGGATTCGCTGGATGCACGGTACCGGGCCGCGTTCCTCGCGGGGGCGAACCCCGAATCGCTCTTCGCCGGCCTCGGGGGCCTTCGCGTGAGCAAGCAGTTCGGGCGCGAGGGACCGATCCCGGATTTGAGCCGGGATCCCGCCCTCGCGCGGGATTCCACGTTTCTGAGCCGGGTCTTTTCATCCGAGCCCGGCACGCCGCTCCCGCCGATACGCGGGAGCATGGGGACGCTCTATGCCGTCGTGGACACGGTGGAGGTCCAGCCCCCCGCCGAGTTCGCCAAGCACCGCGACACGCTTCTCCGCGAGCTGGTCGACCAGCGGGTGGAGGCCTGGACGCAGCGGCTGCGCGCCAAGGCGCCGATCCGGATTCATAGGAAGGAGCTCCGGGCTCAGCTCGGCTGACGCCCGGGTCGAACGCCCTTGCGGCGCGCCGACCCGGCGCGTAGCATCTCAGTTCCTCGCGTTTCGCCTCGCCGTGGTCCCGCTCCCGAAAGGGGCGGTCATGCAGCGGGAACAGAACCTCAACATTCGTGACATGGAAGAAGCGGATCGGCCGCGCGAGCGCCTGCTCGAGCTGGGCCCCGGCGTCCTGAGCGACGCGGACTTGATCGCCGTCCTCTTCGGCAGCGGGAGCGCGGGGGAGAGCGTGCTGGAGACCGCAACCCGAGTCGCGCGCTCCGTCAACCTGCGCCGGCTTCCCCAGGTCGCGGTGGAGGAGCTGCTCGCGGTCAAGAGGATGGAGCCCGCGCGCGCGGCCCAGCTTCTCGCGGCCGCCGAGATCGGGCGCCGGCTCTGGCCCGAGGGCGATCAGATCCCGCTCATCCGGGGGCCGGAGAGCGTCTACGAGCTCACCCACGACATCCGGAGCTCGAACCGCGAGCACTTCGTGGGCTTCTATCTGAATTCCAGAAATCAGGTGCTGCGCCGCGAGATCATCTCGATCGGGAGCTTGAACGCGAGCATCGTCCATCCTCGGGAGGTCTTCGTCCCTGCCATCGCCGTTTCGGCCGCGAGCCTGATCCTTGCCCACAACCACCCGTCGGGCGATGCGACACCGAGCGAGGAGGATCTTGCCATCACGCGACGGATTCAGGAAGCTGGGCGCCTGCTCGGGATCGAGCTGCTCGACCACGTCGTCGTCGCGCGGGAGGCGTACATGAGCTTCAAGGAGCGGAGACTCTTGCGGTGAGCGCGCCGCGCGCGGAACGCTCCCCGGTCCTGAGGCCCGCTTTCACCCTGGGCCTCACCCTGGCCCTAGGACTCGCGCTCGGGCTCGCGGGCTGCTCCGGATCGAAGCCCGGCGTTGGGCTGTCGCCCCCGGCTGCCGCGCCCCCGGCTGCCGCGCCACGCGCCCCCATCGACGACGGGGCCGGCCCCGACGCGCTGGTCGCCCTCGCCGATTCGGCGGTGGCCGCCGCGGAGCCCGATCTTGCGCGGCGCGCCCTCGAGCGCGCGGTCCAGGCGGCGCCGCAGAGCGCGGCGGTTCACCTGGGATACGGGCGCTACTACACCGCGATCCTGCGTTACAAGGACGCCAAGGCCGAGCTCGACCGCGCGGCCGAGCTCGAGCCTGCGAGCCCCGAGCCGCCCTACTGGCTCGGCGTCGCCTACCTGAAAGCGGGAGAGAAGGAGCAGGCGTTTCGATCACTCTCCCGGGCGCTCCGCCTGGATCCGATCCACGCCGGCGCGCGGGCGGCGATCCGTCCAATACTCGAGGCCCGCTACCGGGGCGCGGGCATCCCCGGTGAGTACGCCGCGCTCGCCGAGCATTCCACCGTTTCGCGCGGGGAGCTTGGAGTCATGCTCGCGGTGGAGCTGGGAGTCGATCCGGATCGGTCGGTCTGGCGTGCCGAGGAGGTTCATCGGACCGACTGGGCCGTCCTCGACGGGGCGTGGGGCTCGCGCTGGCTCCGCGCCTCCGTCGCGCGGGGCTGGATCGGCCCGATGGCGGACCGGGACCTCCATCTGGACGACCCGGTGACACGCGGCGCGCTGGCCATGCTGCTCACCGAGATCGAGGTGGCCTCGCCGGCACCGGCCCGTCCGGATACCGCGGCCGTTTCCGCCCGAGCTTCCGGCGTGAGCGCCATTCCGGCGGAGTTCCCGGATCTGGGACCTCGGCATTATCTGGGGCGGGCCGCATCGGTCGCGGCGCGGCTGGGTCTCCCGCTCCGCGATGGGGGGCGCTTCGAGCCTCAAGCCTTTGCGGCCGGCTTCGAGGCGCTGCTCGGCATTCGTGGCTTGGCCCGAGCGATCGGGGCGACGCCCATTGTTTCAGGGGAAGCCGACGAGGTCTCTCTGGTAAAATAGTACCCATATGCGCCCCTCGGCCGGCCTCCGGGCCACGGCCCTCATCCTGCTCCTGCTCCCCGGCGCGCGGGTCGCGCGGGCGGCGTTCCCGCCCCTGGAACGCGGCCCCGGCGACGTGGCGCCGAGAAGCGCCATCCTGCAGGACCCCGCGAACCGCTCATCGACACTTCGGACCTACACGTCCGCCGACACGATCACCGTCTTCAACAACGACCTGGAGGGCCTCTCGAGCCCGGGGAACGAGGGAGGCTGGACCCACTCCGATCAGTCGGGGCAGCCCGCCGCCTGGAACATCTCCAACCTCTACGGGTGCGGCAGCAACGCCTTCTGGTGCGGTCTCGTCGACTCCTCCTGGACGGGCGATCCGAACCGGCGCGGCTACGCGAACAGCTGGGAGCAGATCCTCGAGAACTTCGTCAATCTCGCGGGAGCGGCGTCGCCCTACACGCTCTCCTTCAAGGTTCGAATGAACGTCGAGAGCGGGTTCGATCGCGGGTACGTGGAGGTGTCGCACCCGGTCGAGGGCTGGATCCCCCTGGCCACGCTGACCGGGGTCGTGAACGACGGGGGCGGGACCCTCTGCAACACCTATACGGTCACGATCCCCGACTCGGTCGTCGCCGCCTCGTCCACGCCTCACTTCCGATTCCGTTTCGTGAGCGACATCGAAGGCTCCTCCGAGGACGGGCTCTACCCAGCGGGTGAGGGGTGGGTGATCGATGACGTGACCGTGAAGGGAGGCGTGTCCGACATCCGCTTCTTCGACGACATGGAGTCGGGGATGGGGACGTGGACGCGATCCACCTTCCCGCCGGTCGGGGACTACTGGAAGATCGTGTCGAATCCGCTGACCCAGCAGGTCTGCACGACCAATACGGGCAAAGTCTGGCAGGTCACGGACAACGTGACGGGCGCGCTCGTCCCGCGGCTCGACGACAAGCTCCTGAGCCCCGCCGTCGCCGTGAACCGCTCGGACCAGGTCTTCCTCTTCTTCGACGTCTACCGCGACCTGCCGTTCGAGTCCTGCTTCTACTACGGCGTCACCTTCCGGACCCGGAACGCGGGCGCGCCCGCTTGGTCCGCGTGGGCCGATCCGACTGGGCTTCTCTACTACGGCAGCGAGAAGGAATGGCTTCGCCAAACGGTCGCGCTCGCGGGCGCGGCGGGCGTCGACTCGATCCAGTTCCGCATCGGGGTCAAGGACTATGGACCGGTCTATTGCGGCGGGAGCCAGGCGGCGAGCGGGACCCAAGTGCTCTTCGACAATTTCAAGGTCGGCGTGATCGCCACGGCGGGTCCGTCGATCAGCGTGGTGGAGACAGATCTCTACAACGATACGTTCCGCACGACGGCGTTCTACGGGAACGACAATTTCAACACCCCGCGCGGGGACAGCGTTGCGGTGAAGGTCAGCGCCGCCAAGGGGCTGAAGTCCGCCTCCTTCCTCTACAGCCTCAACAACGCGTCGTTCACCTCGATCACGCTGACCAAGGTGGGCTCCGGATCGTCCAACAACTACTTCGCGGACGTGCCGGCCTCGAATTACCCGCGCGGGACGGACCTTCGTTACTATTTCACGGCCACCGACTCGACCAACGCCGTGGTGACGCTCCCAGCGGACGCGCTCGCGGCGAGCCACTACTATCGAGCGACGATCCTCCCCGCGATCCAGACGAGCTCCGGACTCTGCCCCGACGACACCGCCCGCATCCTTTACGTCAACGCGACCTCCGGACCCGACCTCCCGACCGGAATCGGCCAGAGCCTCGCCGCCCTCGGCGCGCGCTACGACCGTTACGACGTGAACGCGCCCGGGTCGGGGGTCGGAAACGCCCTGGGGGGTGGGAACCCATCCAGTCCCGGGCCGGTGTGGCCGGCGGTGCCGCTCGCGACCCTCGGCATCTACAAGGCGATCCTCTGGGACACCGGCGATCGGTCGGCGGTGACCTTGAGCGCGCAAGATCAGACGCTGCTCCAGAGCTGGCTCGCCCTCACCGGAAAGAACCGAGGGCTCCTGCTCGCGGGCGACAACATCGCTTACGACCTCACGGTGAACGGTCAGGGAATCACGAATTTTCTGTCGTGCACGATCGGCGCCACCTATCTCCGGGACGTCTGGGAGGATTCGCCACAGGACTCCCTGACGCCGGCCTTGGCCGCGGGATCCGGCACGCGGATCTTCCCCGAGATGTTTTCGATCGACGGAGGGTGTCCCGGGATCAACCGGTTCGACGGGCTTGGCCTGAGCTCGTGCGCCGGCTCGACCGTGCGCCAGTGGCTCCGCTACCCGAACACGTATTCCGCCGCCACCGAGCGCCGCGACGCACTGGGGCCGGCCGGCGGGGACAGCGTCCGCGCCATGCTGCTCGGCTTCTCGCTCGATTACATGACCAGCACCGTGCGGCGAAACCTGTTCCTCTACCGCACGCTCGTCGAGGAATTCGAGAACCCGAGCTGCTACGCCGCGACCGGCGTCCCGGTTTCGCCTCCGGCCGAGCCGAGCGGCCTCGCGCGCCTCTACCCGGCCGTCCCGAATCCCTTCAACCCGAGGACCATGATCCGCTTCGAGCTCGCGCGGGGAGCCAGGACCCGGCTCCGGATCTTCGCGGTCGACGGGTCCTTGGTCCGGACGGTCGTCGATCGGGTCTATCCGGCCGGAGAGCACCGGGTCTACTGGGACGGACAGAGCGACCGGGGCCGCGATGTGGGAAGCGGCGCCTATTTCGTGAGCCTGGAGGCGGATGGGATCGTGACGCCGGGCCGGAAGGTCATCCTCTTGCGCTAGGCGCACCGTTCCCGGTATTCTATCGGTCGAACGCAGACATCCTTCGGGGCGGGGTGAAAATCCCCACCGGCGGTGAAAGCCCGCGAGCTCCGGGTCACGGACCCGGCGCAGATCCCGGTGAAATTCCGGAGCCGACAGTTAAAGTCTGGATGGGAGAAGGATCGTCGCACAGCTAGGGAACGTACGGCCTTGGGCCGAGCGCGCCCCGCGGGTGTCTGCCTGCGGGGGTTTTTTATTGTGAGCCTACGAACGATATCGAGCGTCTCGGACGGGCACGGGGAATCAAAACACGATGGGCAGGCGGAGGCCGAGGAGCGGGCCATGCGCCAGGCGATTCGCGTCGCCCGGCGCGGGATCGGATCGACCCACCCGAACCCTCGCGTCGGAGCCGTGGTCCTCCGCGGGCGGGAGGTCGTCGCGAGCGGCTACCACCTCCGCGCGGGCCAAGCCCACGCCGAGGTGCGGGCGCTCACGCAGGCGGCCGGGCTGGCCCAGGGCGCCACGCTGGTCGTCACGCTGGAGCCGTGCGCCCATTTCGGCCGCACGCCCCCCTGCGTCGACGCGATCGTGCGAGCCGGCGTCCGCCGCGTCGTGATCGGAATGCGCGATCCGAACCCGCTCGTGGACGGCCGCGGCATCGAACGGCTCCGCCGTGAGGGGCTGGACGTCGAGGTGGGCCTCCTCGAATCGGAGTGCCGCGCCCTGAATCCGCCGTATCTGAAGCAGCTCGAGACGGGGCTCCCCTGGGTGACGCTGAAGGCGATGCTCTCCCTCGACGGCAAGATGGCCAGCGAGAGCGGCGAGTCGCGCGGGCTGGGCGGGGAAGCCGAGCAGCGCCTCGCGCACCGGCTCCGGGCCGAGAGCGACGCGGTGCTCGTCGGAGTGGGCACCGTCCTCGCGGATGATCCGCTCCTCACGGTGCGCCTGGCGCGCGGGAAGACGCCGCTCCGGGTCGTGCTCGATTCGACGCTCCGAACCCCGAGCGAGGCCCGCCTCCTGGCAACCGCGGAGGAATCGCCGGTCGTCTTCGCGACGACCTCGCGGGGGAAGTCCCGGGTCCGCGAGATCGAGGCGCACGGTGCTTCGGTCTGGGTCTTCGAGCCGGCGGCCGATGGCCGCGTCCCGCTGGCCCCGCTCCTCCTCCGCCTCGCTGGCGACGGACGCTACGCGGTGCTGGTGGAAGGCGGCGCGGCGGTCCATACCGCCTTTCTCCGGGAGGGCCTCGCGGACCGGATCGCGGTCGGGATCGCCCCGGTGATCCTGGGCGGGGCGAGAGCCCCATCGCTCGCCGGAGACCTGGGGCGCTCGCGCCTCTCGGAGGCGATCGCCCTGGAGAGCCTCGTGGTTCGCCGCGTGGGGCGGGATCTCTGGATCGAGGGAAGCATCGAGCGAAATGGAGCCTCGGATGTTTAGCGGGATCGTCGAGCGGGTGGGCACGGCCGAAGGCGTCGAGCGCGTCGCGAGCGGGACCCGGCTCAAGATCCGGTCCGACTTCGAGCGCGATCCGGCCGCCGGCGAGAGCGTGGCGGTGAACGGAGTCTGCCTCACCGTCGAGCGCGCCTCGTCCGGAGTCTTCGAGGCGGTCGTCGTGGGGGAGACGCTCCGCCGCACCACGCTCGGCTCCCTCGAGGTGGGGAGCCGCGTGAATCTGGGGCGCGCGGTCCGCATCGGAGATCCGCTCGGGGGGCACTGGGTCCAGGGCCACGTCGACGCGGTCGCCACGCTCGGAGCCGTGTCGAGGGACGCCGCGGACGTTCGGGTGGAGATCGAGATCCCGCCGGCGTTTCGCCGCTACGTCGCGGAAAAGGGATCGCTGGCCGTGGACGGCGTGAGCCTGACGGTGGCGGCGGCTCGTGAGACCTCGGCCGTCGTCGCGCTCGTCCCGTATACGCTCTCGCACACGATCGCCTCGGAGTACGCGCCGGGCGGTCGCGTGAACCTGGAAGTCGACATCGTCGCGCGCTATCTGGAGAAACTCCTGGAAGCGCGCGGATACTTCAACGAAGCGGCGGGCGTTGCGTCCGCCGCGGGGAGGACCCGGTGAATCGCAAGCGGCCGCACCGCGCGGGAACCTTCGCCACGATCGAAGAGGCGCTTCAGGCGATTCGGGCCGGGTCCATGGTCGTCGTGATGGATGATGAAGATCGGGAAAACGAGGGGGACTTCGTCATGGCGGCGGAGAAGGTGACCCCCGAGGACGTGAACCTCATGACCCGGGAAGGGCGGGGGCTTCTCTGCGTGTCGATGCCGGGCGGGCGGCTCGAGGAGCTGGGGCTCGCGCTCATGACGCCGCTCAACACCGCGCGCTTCGCCACGCCGTTCACCGTTTCGGTCGATCTCCTTCGCGGCACCACGACCGGATCCTCCGCCCAGGACCGCGCGCTCACCATCCGCGCGCTCGCGTCGCCCAAGACACGGCCGGAGCAGCTCGCCCGCCCCGGGCACGTCTTTCCGCTTCGCGCGGACGATCACGGCGTGCTCCGCCGGGCCGGACACACTGAGGCCGCGCTCGATCTGGTCCGCCTGGCGGGCCTCCGCCACGCCGGCGTCCTCTGCGAGATTCTCGCGTCCAACGGCAGCATGGCACGGGGGCCGGAGCTGATCCGGCTCGCCCGGAAGCACCGTCTTCCGCTCGTCACGATCCGCGATCTGGTGCGCTACCGGTACCGGAAGGAGCGCATGGTGAAGCGCATCGCCGCGTCGCGTCTGCCGACGCGGTACGGCGATTTTCGGATCGCGGTCTACGAGAGCCAGATCGACGGCCATCACCACGTCGCGCTCGTGAAGGGCTCTCCGCAGAAGGGCACGGGCTTGGCACCGCTCGCTCGCGTTCACTCGCAGTGCTTGACCGGCGACGTTTTCGGCTCGCTCCGCTGCGATTGCGGCGAGCAGCTGGCCGCCGCGTTGGCGCGGATCGACGAGGAAGGCGTTGGAATCTTCCTCTACATGAGGCAGGAGGGCCGGGGGATCGGGCTCGCGAACAAGCTCCGCGCCTACGAGCTTCAGGACTTGGGGCTCGACACCGTGGACGCCAATCTCAAGCTCGGCTTCGCGCCGGACCTTCGCAACTACGGCGTCGCGGCTCAGATCCTGCGTGACCTTGGCTTCACGCGAGTCCGGCTCCTCACGAACAACCCGCGGAAGATCGAGGAGCTCGTCGATTACGGGATCGACGTGGCCGCGCGGGAGCCGCTCGAGATCCATCCCAACGCGATCAATCGGAAGTACCTCCAGACGAAGCGGAAACGCCTGGGCCATCTCCTCAAGCATCCCACGCTGAGCCTCCTCGCGTCGCCGACCTCGAACGGCCGTCGCCGGAGCCGGGGGTGAGCGCGCCGCGCACGATCGAGGGGACCATCGACGGGAACGGACTCGCCATCGCGGTCGTGGCCTCCCGCTTCAACGAGATGCTGACGGAACGCCTCCTCGTGGGCGCCCTCGACACCCTGGAGCGCCGCGGCGTCTCCTCCGCCGACATCGCCGTGGTCCGCGTGCCGGGAGCGTTCGAGATCCCGACCGCGGTCGCGCACCTCGCCCGCTCGGGCCGCTGGGACGCGGTGGTCTGCCTCGGGGCCGTCGTGCGCGGCGAGACGCCTCATTTTGAATGGGTCGCGGGCGAGGCGGCGCGCGGCATCGCGCGGCTCGGGGTGGAGACCGGCGTTCCGGTCCTCTTCGGAATCGTGGCCACCGACACCGTGGAGCAGGCGCTCGACCGGGTGGGCGGCAAACACGGGAACCGGGGCGCCGACGCTGCCGCGGCCGCGATCGAGATGGCCCACGTCACGCGCGCCTTGGGACGAGAGGCTCCGAAGTGAATCGCCGGCGCGAGGCGAGGGAGATCGCGTTTCGGGCGACGTACCAATCGGACGTGACCGGGGATCCGATCGACCGCTGCCTCGGGGAGATCGTCGAGGATCTGGACGTGCGCGACGATGTCCGGGAGTTCGCCGTGCTGCTCGTGCGGACGCTCGCGGACCATCGGGACGAGATCGACGCCGCGGTATCCCGGATCGCCCGAAACTGGTCGCTCGGCCGGATGGCGGCGACGGACCGATCGATCATCCGACTCGCGGCCGCCGAGCTCTACTTCCACGCCGATACCCCCACGCGCGTGGCGCTGGATGAGGCGATCGAGATCGCGAAGAAATACGGAATGGAGACCTCCGGAGCCTTCGTGAACGGAATCCTTGACCGGATCGCCCACGAAGCGCGACCCTCCGTCGGATGACGACCGCACTCATCTCGGACATCCACGGAAATCTCGAGGCCCTGGACGCAGTCCTCGCCGAAATCGAGGCGCGCCGGCCCCGTCGGGTGTTCTGTCTGGGCGACGTCGTCGGTTACGGCGCGAGCCCCAACGAGTGCCTCGCCAAAGTTCGGAAGCACTGCGAGCTCGTTCTGCTCGGGAATCACGACGCGGCGGCGAGCGGCGGGCCGGAGGCGGCGCGGTTCAACATCTACGCGCGCGTCGCCGCCGAGTGGACCGCCAAGACCTTGACGCGGGAGAACCGCGAATACCTCCAGCGCCTCCCGCTGACCTCGCCGCAGGGCTCGGCCTTCCTGGTCCATGCCTCGCCCGCGTGCCCGCGGGATTGGGAGTACCTCCTCGACCGCTTCGACGCCGAGCCGCAGTTCCACTACTTCAACGAGCCGGTCTGCTTCATCGGCCACACGCATCAGCCCGCGGTGTACATGGCGGACCCGTCGGGATGCAAGTCGCTCCCGCTCTCCGACGTCACGCTCGAGCCCGACCGCCGCTACATCATCAACGTCGGCAGCGTCGGCCAACCGCGCGACCACGATCCGCGCGCCTGCTTCGTTATCCACCATGAGGCGGCTGGAGGGATCGAATTCGTCCGCGTCCCCTACGACATCGAGGGAGCCCAGGCGAAGATCCGGGCCGCGCAGCTCCCGGAGGTTCTCGCCGCGCGGCTGGCGACGGGCGAGTAGCGCTTCGTGCGAGCTTCCACCGAAGCCCACTGGAGCCGCTTTTGGCGCGAGCGCGCGGCCGTCGACGACGTCTACCCGACCGCGGGACGCGTCGTCGATCGGATCGTTGCGGAGGGGCCGGTCCGGGGACGGCGGATTCTCGAGGTCGGTGCCGGCTCGGGACGCGACAGCGTCTCCCTCGCGGAAGCCGGCGCCGTCGCGGTGATGCTCGACTACTCGATGGCGTCGCTCCAGGTGGCGGGGAGCGTGGCGCGACGCGCGGGCGTCACCCCGCTCCTCGTTCGCGCCGACGCTCTTCGCATGCCGTTTCGGGAAGGTGCCTTCGACGTGGTGTTTCATCAGGGGCTCCTCGAGCATTTCCGCGACCCGCTCCCGCTCCTTCACGAGAACGTGCGCGTGCTGAAGCCGGACGCGCTGCTCCTCGTGGACGTCCCGCAGCGGTTTCATCTCTACACCGTGGTGAAGCACGCCCTGATCGCGATCGGGAAATGGTTCGCCGGATGGGAGACCGAGTTCACGATCAGCGAGCTCGAGGGGCTGATGCGCCGCTCGGGCGTCCGGATCGTGCGCCGGTACGGCGCGTGGATGATCCCGGGGCTTTTTTACCGCTCCCTCAGGCTGGGCCTCCTCAAGCTGGGCGTGGCGCGGCTTCCGCTCGAGCCGCCGCGCATTCCCCTGGTCACGCCGATGCTCGCGTCCGTTCGGTCCGTATGGTCGCGGACGCCGTTCGCGTTCTACACGTACTTCGTAATCGGCGCCATCGGGCGGAAGGGCGCGCCGTCGCCGGCCGGCTCTCCGGGTTGAACCTGATCGCGTTCAACTGGCGGGACCCGAAGCATCCGGAGGCGGGCGGCGCCGAGCTTCACCTCTTCGAGATTCTCCGCCGCGCGGTCCGGGACGGCGACCGCGCGGTCTGGCTGGCGGAACGGTTTTCCGGCGCGGCGGCCGAAGACTTAGTCGAGGGGATCGAAATTCATCGCGCGGGTTCGTGGTACAATGCGCACCTTGCCCTCGGGGCGCTGTATCGGAAGCGGTTCCGGGAGGAGCGATTTGACCTCGTCCTCGAAGACATCAATAAGGTTCCGTTCTTCACCCCGCTCTTCGCCAGGGCGCCGGTCCTGGCAATCATTCCCCATCTCTTCGGCGGCGCGGCGTTTCGAGAGGCGTCCGCTCCCGTCGCCGCCGTCGTCTGGGCCCACGAGAGCCTGATCCCCTTCGTGTATCGGCGCGCTCCCTTTCTCGCGATCTCGGAGAGCACCCGGGACGATCTCGCTCGGCGCGGCATCGATCCGAGCCGGATCGCGGTGGTCCGGTGCGGGCTCACCCAGGAGGATTACTCCGTGACCGTTGCGCCGGAGGCCCGACGCGACCCCACGATCATCTTTCTCGGCCGGCTCCGCCGGTACAAGGGCGCTCAGTACGCGATTCGCGCCCTCCCGCGCATCCTGGCTCACGTGCCCGCCGCCACGCTCATCGTCGCGGGGGACGGGCCCTACCGGCCCGACCTCGAGGCGATGGCGCGCTCCCTGGGCGTGGCCGAGCGCGTCACCTTCCTCGGCGCGGTCTCGCAGCGCGAGAAGGTCGCGGCGCTGAACCGCGCGCAGGTCGCGGTCATGCCTTCGCCGAAGGAAGGCTGGGGACTCACGGTCATCGAGGCGAACGCATGCGGTGTCCCGGTCGTCGCGAGCCGAAGCCCGGGCCTCATCGAGTCGGTCCGGGAAGGGGAGACGGGGCTTCTCACGCCGCACGGCGATGAAGCGGCCCTCGCCGACGGGGTGATCCGGCTCCTGACCGACCATGACCTCCGCGTGAGCCAAGCCAAGGCGGCCGTCGCCTGGGCGAAGACGTTCGATTGGGAGACCTGCTACCGCGGGAGCCGCGCGGTGATGGAGCGCGCCGCGTCGCGGAAGGTCGCGTGAAGGGGGGACTGCGCGGTCTCCTGAGCCGCTACAAAGTCCCGCTCATCGCGGCGAAAATCGTGTTGAGCTTCGCCCTCTTCGCCTACGTGGTCGCCAAGGTGTCGCCCGGGGACATCTGGGACACGATCCGTCCCGCGGACGAGCGATATCTTCTGGCGGCGGCCGGGCTCTTCCTGCTGTCGAACCTCATCGGAAGCTGGATTTGGGCCCGGCTTCTCCGCGCGCAGGGCGTCCCCATTCCGTATCGGAAGGCTGCCTCGTACTATTTCGTTGGGCTCTTCTTCAATAACTTCCTGCCCTCGAACATCGGCGGGGACATCACGCGGATCAGCGACGCCGCCAAGCACGCCGACCACGTGAGCCCCGTGTTCTCCGCGACCGTGATGGACCGCCTGGTCGGAGTGCTGGCGATGGCGTTGGTCGCGGTCCTCGCGTCATTCGCCGCGATCGATCGGATCCACCTCTACGCGATCTACATGGCGATCGTGATCACATTCGTGGTCTCCCTCGGCCTCTTTCTCAGCATCTTCAACCGGTCGGTGCTCAAGGCGTTCGAGTGGCCCTTCCGCGTCATCGGGGCGCGCACGATCGAGCGTGGGATCCGGCGGCTGATGGACGATCTCCACGGCTACAAGCAGCAGGGGAAGGTCCTCCGGTTGGTCTTCGCCGCCTCGGTCGTGGTCCAGGTGAGCCGGATCCTCGTCCACTACCTGGTGGGCCTCGCGCTTGGCGTGCGCGTCGCCGTGGGATACTACTTTTTGTTCGTGCCCGCGCTCGCCGCCCTCGTTTCCCTTCCGATCTCGCTCAACGGGCTTGGGATCCGGGAGGGGGCCGGCGTGGTTCTATTCCACATGGCCGGCATGACGAAAGAGCAAGCCTTCACGGTCCCGTTCCTAACCTATCTGATCTCCGTGTGCATCAGCCTGCTCGGGGGGCTCATCTTCGTCTCCCGCACCCCACGGCGCGCGCTGAAGGGAATCTTGGAGAAGCGTAGAACGGCGCGCGCGGCCGCCGCGGCGGGCGGACGGGCCCGGAAAGGGATCGATTGAGCACTACGAAGCGGTGGCACACCCTCTTCGCCGCGATCGCGTTCGGCGTGCCGCTCCTGGCCTACATCCGCACGTTGACGCCGACGGTCCCGTTCTGGGATTCGGGCGAATTCATCGCCACATCGCGAATCCTGGGCCTGCCGCACCCCCCCGGGAATCCCGTCTACACCATGCTCGGGCGGCTGCTCACCCTCATCCCGATCGAGACCGTGGCGTGGCGCGTGAACTTCATGAGCGCGCTCGCGTCGGCGCTCACCTGTCTCTTCACGTTCCTCTTCACCGTGCGCGCGCTCCGCCGAACCGTCTCCGGCAGCTCGATGGTCGAATGGCTCGGCTGCGAGCTGGGGGGGCTGGTGGCGACGTTCTTCCTCGCCTCGGTGAGCGCGTTCTGGGACAGCGCGATCGAGGCGGAGGTCTACTCACTCTCCTCGTGCATCATCGCCCTGACGGTCTGGCTGGCGTTCAACTGGTGGGACCACCTGGGCGAGCCGGGGAACGACAACCTGCTCGTCCTGATCGTGTACATCCTGGGCGTCTCGACGGGCGTTCACTTAGGGACCGTCCTCATCGCTCCGGGCCTCCTCGTCCTCTTCATGCTGGCCCGCCCGAGCTATTTCTCGAACCCCAGATTTCTCCTGCCCGCGATTTTCCTCGCGGTCTTCGTGGCGGTGGTCTTCCTGGCCGGCGCGCTCGAGATCCCCATCCCCGGATTCGTGCTCGCGGCGGTCCTGGGAATCGCCGTTCTCTACGCGGTGATCAACTACCGCACGTACGTGAAGAACAATCTGGTGGCCTGGTGGGTGGCCGCCGTCCTGATCGGTTTCACGGTCCAGATCTTCCTCCTGGTCCGCAGCCAGCAGATGCCGAACATCAACGAAGGCGCTCCGGGGACCCTGTCGACGTGGCTCGAGTACCTGAGCCGCAAGCAGTACGGCCCCGCCAACCCGTTCGAGCGGCGCGCCGAGGTCTGGTATCAGATCCAGCACATGTACCTCCGCTACGTGGGCCAGCAGTGGCACCTGATCGAGCGGCTGGGCCGCCTCGACCTCTCGTCCTTCTGGGTCAAGGCGGTGAACGCGATTCCATTCCTCCTGTTTTTCCTGGGCGCATGGTGGAATTACCAGCGCGACCGGAAGACGTTCTGGTTCTTCCTCACGGTGCATCTCGTGATGGGGCCCGCTCTGATCTTCTACCTCAACTTCACCGACCACGAAGTGCGGGAGCGCGAGTACTTCTTCACGAACTCCTATCACTTCATGGCGATCTGGATGGGCATGGGCGCGACCGCCCTCTATCAGCTCCTCGCGAGCGGGCTCGCGCCGTCCGCCGTGGCGGGAGCGCCCGCGCCCCGACCGGTGCCGGCGAACGGGGCCGCCGTCGATGCCCCCGCGGCGCTCCAGCCCTGGCCCGAATCGACCCCGACGCGGCTGGGCCTCGGACTCGGAGCCGTCGCCCTGATCGGAATTTCGCTCCTGCCGATGCGGTCGGGTTGGTTCACGCACGACCGCTCCGGGTTCTATATCGCCCACGACTATGCCTACAACATGCTCGTGCCGCTGGAGAGGAACGCGGTCGTCTTCACCAACGGCGACAACGATACGTTCCCGCTCTGGTACATCCAGGAAGTGGAGCACGTCCGCCGCGACGTCCGCGTGGTCAACCTGAGCCTGCTCAACACGGCGTGGTACATCCGCCAGCTGCGCGACCAGGAGCCCAAGGTCCCGATCTCCTTCACCGACCAGCAGCTGGACGTGATGGGTCCCTACCAGGATGAGAAGACGGGGAAGATCGTCTGGGTGAAGGACCTCGCGGTGCAGGACATCATCAAGACGAACGCGTGGAGGAAGCCGCTCTACCTCGCGGTGACGGTCCCCGACCAGATGGGGCTCGACAAGCGGCTCACGCTCGAGGCGCTCGTCTTCCGCATCAATACGCAGGAGTCCGGGCGGACGATCGACATCGAACGGACGCTGCACAATCTCTACGGCGTCTTCCTCTACAAGGGACTCCTCGACAAGAACCGGAACTACGACACCACGGTCTACAAGGACGAGAACGCGTATCGGCTGGTGCAGAACTACACGGCGGCCCATTTCCAGGTCGCCTATCAGCTGCAGCTCCTCGGCAAGGTTCCCCAGGCGATCCGCGTGCTCCAGGACGCCGCGAAGATCTCGCCCGATTTCCCCGGGCTGCTGGAATATCTCGGCCGGCTGTACGAGGACGCGGGAAACATGGGAGAGGCGGAGAGGACCTATCTCCAGGGCGTGAGGCGCTTCCCCGACGCTCCGGAGTTTCATTTCCACCTCGGGGTGACGTACTTCCAGTCCGGGCGCACAGAGCAGGGGATCGCGGAGCTGCGCCGCGCGGCCGAGCTGAACCAGCAGTACTTCGACTGGTTCAGCGCCCTCTTCACGGCGCTCTGGAAGGTGGGAAGGCACTCGGAGGCCGTGGACGTGCTCCGCACCTGGATCCGCGCGCATCCCGAGGATCGCGAGGGCGCCGGGTATCTGAAGCAGTACGAGGAATCGCTCCGCATCCTCTCGGGGAAGCCTTCGCCGGGCGGCGGCCGGCCCCCCGGGAAGGGCTAGAGGCGTGAATCGCGCGCTGGTGACCGGGGCGGCGGGCTTCGTAGGCTCGACCCTGGTCGAGGCGCTGCTGGATTCGGGATGGGAGGTGGTTGGGGCGGACGCCTTCACGGAGAACTACCCGCCGGCGCGGAAGCGCGCGAACCTCGCCCGGGCGCTCGCGCACCCTCGATTTCGACTCGTCGAGTCGGACCTTCGCACGGCGCCGATCGAGCCCCTGCTCGAGGGCATCTCGCACGTGGCGCACCTGGCGGCGCTGCCGGGCGTGCGCTTGAGCTGGGGGGAGCCGTTCCGTGAGTACGCCGAGCACAACGTCGTCGCGACGCAGCGGCTCCTGGAAGGGCTGCGCGTCCACGCGGTGGAGCGGGCGGTGGTGGCGTCGAGCTCATCGATCTACGGGCTTCCGGCGCGATTCCCGACGCCGGAGGAGGAGCCGCCGCGGCCGATCTCCCCGTATGGAGTGACCAAGCTGTCGACCGAGGCGCTCCTCCACGCCTACCGCGCGACCTTTCGGCTCCCGGTCGTCGCCCTTCGCTACTTCACGGTCTACGGGCCGCGCCAGCGGCCCGACATGGGATTTCACGGATTCTTCGAGGCAGCCCGCCTCGGGACGCCGGTCACGATCTACGGGGACGGCGGGCAGACCCGCGATTTCACCTACGTCGACGACGCGGTGCGCGGCACCATGCTCGCGATGACGCGACCCGCGCCCGAGCTGGCGTACAATATCGGCGGCGGGCATCGAATCTCATTGAACGAGGTGCTGAAGCGAATGGAGCAGGTGACGGGACGAACGATCGATCGGAAGCAGGTCGCTCCGCCGCCGGGCGATCCCCGCGACACCTCCGCGGACGTGTCGCGCGCGCGGCGCGATCTGGGATACGAGCCGCGGACCGATCTGACCGACGGGTTGAGGCGGCAATGGGAGTGGCAGCGGAATGGCTAACGTCGGAGGAGACGCCGCGCCGGGCCAGGCTCCCGGGCTCGACCTGACGGTGCTCGTGCCGGTCCTGAACGAGGCCGAGAACATGCGGCCCCTGGTCGAGAAGATCGTTCAGGATCTGAAGCCGCTCGGAAAGAGCTACGAGATCCTCGTGATCGACGACGGCTCGACCGACGGCACGTTCGACCAGCTGCGGGCGCTCGCGCCCTCGACTCCCGCGCTCCGGGCCATCCGCTTCCGGCGGAATTTCGGAAAATCGGCGGCCCTCTCGAGCGGCTTCCGCGAGGCGCGCGGCCGCGTGGTCGTCACGATGGACGGTGATCTGCAGGACGACTCGGCCGAGATCGCGCGGCTCCTCGCGAAGATCGATGAGGGATTCGACCTCGTCTCCGGATGGAAGCAAAACCGGAAGGATTCGATCAGCAAGACGGTCCCGTCCAAGCTCTTCAACGCCGTGACCTCGGCGGTGAGCGGCGTGCCCCTCCACGACATGAACTGCGGGCTCAAGGCGTATCGAGAGGAGGTCACGCGCACGATCCACCTTCGGGGCGAGCTCCACCGGTTCATCCCGGTCCTCGCGCACTGGAGCGGGTTTCGCGTGGGGGAGATCCGCACCGTCCACCACCCGCGAATTCATGGAAAGACGAAGTTCGGCGTCTCGCGCTTCTTGAACGGATTTCTCGACCTCACGGCCGTCATGTTCTTGACGACGAGCAGCAACCGGCCGGTTCATCTGTTCGGACGGGTGGGCATCGCGTTCGCGCTGGCGGGCGCCGCTCTCACGGTGGGCTACACCTGGCCCTGGTTCCTGGGCGAGGGCTTGAGGCTCCGTCCGGGCCTCCTCTTCGGGCTCGTTCTCGTCATCCTCGGGATTCAATTCCTCTCGCTCGGCTTCCTGGGCGAGATGATCGCGGGAAGCCGTGCGGAAGAGCCCCACTACGCGATCCGCGAGCGCCTCTAGGGCCGGACTCGCGCGGGATCGCGGCCGATGAGGGTCGCGCTCCTGGGGCCTACCCACCCGTACCGCGGAGGGATCGCCCACTACACGACCCTTCTCGCGCGAGCGTTCGCGAAGTCGCACGACACCCATATCATCTCCTTCAAGCGGCTTTACCCCGGCCTGCTCTTCCCTGGCGTCACCCAGTTCGACCGGAGCGCGGATGCGCTCCTGCCGCCGGTCGAGCCCGAGCCGATCCTGGACAGCATCAACCCCCTGACATGGCGGCGGGCGGGAATGAGGCTGCGCGAGCTCGGTCCCGACCTGCTCATCGTGCCGTGGTGGCATCCCTTCTTTGGGCCGTCGCTCGGCATGGCCGCGCGGCTCGCGCGCGTCGGCGACCGCCCCAAGCGGATCTTCCTGGTCCACAACGTCGAGCCCCACGAACCGACGCCGCTCAACCGTTGGCTCCGGCACTACGGGTTGTTGGCGGCGGACGGATTCATGGTGCACGCGCAGGCCGAGGCGGAACGCCTCAAGGCCCGGGTGCGCGGCGGCCCCATCCGCATTCATCCCCACCCGACGTATGAATTCTTCAGCGAGCACCCGCCCTCGCGCGAATCGGCCCGGGCCGCGATCGCCGCGCGGGGGCGCGTGATCCTCTTCTTCGGCTACGTCCGTCCATACAAGGGACTCGCGGACCTCCTGGAAGGGCTCCGTCTCGCGCGGGGCGACGCATGGGATCAGTGCTACGTCGTGGGCGAGTTCTACGAGCCCCGCGCCCGGTACGAGCCCGCGCTTCACGACCCGGCGCTCCGAGGCAAGGTGACCGTTGTCGACCGATACCTCGCCAACGAGGAGGTGGCGACCTACTTCGCGGCCGCCGACGTCGTCGCGCTGCCGTACCGATCCGCGACCGGCTCCGGGATCGTGCAGATCGCCTTCGGGGCGGGCGTGCCGGTGATCGCGACGAGAACCGGCGGGCTCGATGAGGTCGTCGAGGACGACGTCTCCGGCCTCTTGGTGCCGCCGTCCGATCCGGGCGCTCTCGCGCTGGCGATCGAGAGGTTCTTCGGGGAAGGCCTGGGCCCGAGGCTTCGGGAGGGGGTGGAGCGCGCGCGCGGCCGCTTCTCGTGGGGCGCGCTCCGGGACGCGCTTCTCGACCTGTACAAGGAAACCCCGTGAGCGCGGATCCCACGTGGGCGGTCGTGCTCGCCCACAACCAGCACCGGTATACGCGGGAGTGCCTCACCTCGATTCTCGCCCTCGATCCGCCGGCGGACCGCGTGCTCGTGGTCGACAATGCCTCGACGGACGGAACGCCGGAGCGCGTGCGCGCGGAGTTCCCTTCGGTCGAGGTGCTGGCCCTCGGGGAGAATCGCTACTTCGCGGGCGGGGTGAACGCGGGCCTCGCGAGGGCGCTCGAGGGAGGCGCGGATTCGATCCTGGTCTTGAACAACGACGTCGTGCTCGATCGCGGCGCGCTCGGGACCCTTCGCGCGGCGCTCGCGGCCGATCCTGCGCGCGGGGCTGCGAGCCCGAAGCTCTTCTTCTACGACCCGCCCGACCGGATCTGGTTCGCGGGCGGCATCGTGTCGCGCGGCTTCGCCCTGCTCAGGCACCGCGGCATCCACAGGACGGCCGGCGCCTTCAAGGACGGCGCCCGTCCGATCGATTACGTCTCCGGGGCGGCCGCGCTGCTCTCCCGCCGGGCGCTCACGACGGTCGGCCTCCTCGATCCGGACTTCGTCATCTACGTGGAGGATGCCGATTGGTCGGCCCGCGCGCGAGAGGCGGGCTTCACCCTCTGGTACGAGCCCGCGGCGCGCGGGTGGCACCACGTCTCGGTGACGAGCGGGGGCGGGCTCACCCCCCTCAAGGCCTACTTTCGACTCCGGAGCGGCGCTCTTTACCTCACGCGGCACGCCGAGTCGTGGGAGCGCCCGCTCGCGTGGGGGGCGTACGGGCTCTGGACGGTTGCCCTGCTCGTGCGATCGGCCTTCCGCTCGGATTTCCCTTCGGGCCGCGCGCTTGTCCTCGGCTTCCTCGACTTCACGCGTATTCTCCTCGGCCTGAAGCCACCCGAGCGTAGACCCGAAGCATTCGCTCCCCGAACTCCTTCGCGCTGAACCTGCGAACCCGCTCGCGCCCCCGGGCCGCGTAGCCTGTCAGGGAATCCGGATCGGTCGCGGCCCCGCGCAGGATCCCCGCGAGGGCCCGGACGTCCCCCGCGGGGAAGAGGTGGCCAGCGTCGCCCACCACCTCGGGCACCGAGCCGCCGTCGCTCGCGACGATCGGTACGCCGGCGGCCATCGCGAAGAGGAGCGGGATTCCGAACCCCTCGTGGAGCGAGGGGTAGATGAAGAGCGAGGCGCCGGCGAAGAGCGCGGGCAGCTCGGAGTCCGGTACGTGGCCCAAGAACCGGGCGGGCAGCCCAAGCCGGCGCGCCATCCCTTCGCACCTGCGCGCATACGTGTTCCGGGCGCCGGCCAGGGCCAGCATCGGGGCGGACGTACGATCCGGAAACGCCTGGGAAACCGCCTCGAGTAGGGTCGGAATCGCCTTGCGCGGGTCAAATCCCCCGAGATAGAGCCAGTACGGGCGGCCGCCGGCCAGGCGGGCTCGAAGCGGCATGCCGTCGGCCTCTTCCGCCGGTCGGAACCAGCGCGGGAGCGGATTCGGCACGACCTCGACCCGGTGCGCGGCGGTCGGGAGGTGCTCCTCGATGTCGGATCGGCTCGTCTCGCTCACGGTCACGATCGCGGCCGCTTCGCGGGCCGAGGAGGAGAGAGCACGGCGATAGAGCGCCCTGTGGAGCCACGCTGGCCTCGGCCACGGGACGTCGCGCGGAAAGCGCCAGGGAATCAGATCGTGGATGGTCAGGATCGACGGAAAGGGGAGCCCCTTCGGCAGCCCATGATTCCACGCAGCGTGAAAGAGATCGGGAGCCGGGTCGATGCGCCGGAGGAGTCGGGGCAGCGCATTCCATTCCCATCGAATCCGCCCGCCCGCGCCCCGGCGGACGAGAACCGGGACGGTCGGAGGAATCCGGCCATGGGGTACGGGGCGGTTCGAGACGCCCACAAACGTGGCGCCCTCCCCCTCGAGCTCTTCGAGAATCTGCCCGATGACGACCCCGACGCCCGTAACGGACTCGAGCGCGAGCGGGCGGAGGTCGATGGCGATTCGAAGATCGCGGGTCACCGGCGGCACGCTACGGGAGCCGGCGCCTCCGGTCAACGATCGCTCGCATCCTACGCCTTGACTTCGCCTTGCGCGGCCCGGTACCCTCATGGGATGCGCCATCACGGAGGCCCACGTGCGTCCCATCTGGGACGTCGTCTGGCTGAGTGACATCCCATGGGGGAGCCTCTGGCAGCGGCCGCAACAACTCGCGACCCGCATTCCCGGCGACGCGAGGATTCTCTTCGTGGAGCCGTGGGCCCTTGGCCACGCCCCCGCGGTGAGGCCCGTCCCGGTCGCTCCCAGGATCGCGCGCGTATCGTTCCCATTCCTGCCCCTTCACGCGCGAGCGCATAGGCTGCGGCGCTTGGCGTACCACTTCGGGAGCTCGGCGCCGGCGACGGCGGCGTTCTTCGCGCTCCAGCGCGCGTGGGCCCGCGGGCTCCGGGGATTCTTCCGCCCGAATGCCAAGCGGCTCGCCCTCGTGCAGAACTTCATGAGCGCTCCCGCGCTGGACGCGTGGCGGCCCGATCGGGTCGTCTACGACATGATCGACGCGCCGCTCCACTTCGCGCCGGTCCCGCCGCGGCTCGTGCCGCTCTGGGAGGGACTGCTGCGCCGGGCGGACCGGGTGGTCGTCACGTCGGGTCCGCTCCAGGCGCTCGCGAAGAGCGGAGGCGCTCGCGAATCGCTGCTCGTGGGAAACGGAGTGGAAGCGTCCCGGTTCCGCTCGGCGGAGTCCCACCCCGCGACCTTGCCGGGCCCGCCCGACACGCCGGTCCTGGGCTACGTCGGATCGATCCATGCGTGGTTCGACGTTCCCCTGGTCGCGGCGCTCGCGCGCGCCATCCCCGAGGCGAGGATCGTGCTCGTTGGTCCGGCGCACCCCGCGACCGCGCGGGAGATCGCGCGCGCCGCGGCTCTGGCGCCGAATCTCCACTGGATCGGACCCAAGCCCTACGCCGAGATCCCGTCGATCGTCGGGGCGTTCCGCGTGGGGCTCATCCCGTTCCGGAGAACGCCGCTCACGGAGGCGGTCAATCCGGTGAAGCTGTACGAGTACGCGGCCGCGGGCGTTCCGTGCGTGACGACCCGGTTCAGCGACGAGGTCGACCTCTGGTCCGAGGCGGCCCGCGTCGCATCGACCGAGGAGCAATTCGTGAGCGAGGCGCGGGCGCTTCTCGCCGCGCCGCCCGACCGGGCGCCGCTCCGCGCCTTCGCCGAGCGGCACGACTGGGATGAGATCGCCCGCCGCTTCACCGCGATCTGCCTGGAGGACGCCGCGTGAAGCGACCGGCGGCGCGTGCCGGAGGGAAGGGCGCCGCGGGGTCCCGCGCGCGCGGGCCTTCGCCGGGCGACCGAGAGGGGAAGCCGTTCTCTTGGACCTGGGCGTACGCGGCGGTCGCGCTCCTCGTTCTGCTCTTCTTGTATCCGATCGCCATGGGGAAGGTGTTTGTCTCGCCGGACTCCGTCGCGCCGGCCGGCTTCTCGAAGATCGCGACCGACGCGCTCGTGCACCGGCACGTCTATCCGCTCTGGAATCCGTTTCACTTCCTCGGGATGCCGACCTTCGGAAGCCTCGCCTTCGTGCCCTACGTCTACCCGCCGGACGCCCTCTTCGGTTTCTTACAGGAGGTTCTCCGGTTTCCGAAGATGACCTGGCTTCTGGCCCACTACATTCTGCTCGGCCTCGCGATGCTCGCGTTCCTGCGCGCCGCGGGCGCGGCCCCGGAGGGCGCCCTGCTCGGGGCATTCACGCTCGCCCTCACCCCGAATCTCGTGGCGGTCGGCGCTTTCGGGCACGGAAGCCAGATCATGACCGCGGCCTACCTGCCGCTCCTCCTCCTGCTCTTGGACCGCTTCGCGCGCCGCGGCTCGTGGCTCGCGCTGGCGGGATTCGCCTTCGCGGCGGCGTTCCAGCTGCTTCGCGCGCACGTGCAGATCGTCTTCTACTCCTGGATCGCGCTCACCCTCTACGCGCTGTTCCTCGGCGTCACGGCTCTCCGAGAAGGCCGGCGGGCGGAGGGAGTGCGCGCGTTCGCCGGGCTCGCGGCCGGCCTCGCCCTCGGATTCGGGATGAGCGCGTTCCTCTACCTGCCCGTTCATGAGTACGCGAAGCTCTCGACGCGCGGCGGCGGAGAGGGTGGGGGCGCGGGGCTCGTCTACGCGACCTCGTGGTCGTTCCATCCGCGCGAGATGCTGACCTTCGTGATCCCCAGCATGTTCGGCTTCGGGGGGAGCACGTACTGGGGCAGCATGCCGTTCACCGACTATCCGAACTACATGGGGATCGTCCCGCTGGCGTTCGCGGTCTATGGGGCCGCGCGCACGAGAGGGGTCACCCGGACGTATCTGGTCGCGCTCGCCGCGGTCGCGCTCCTGATCTCCTTCGGGAAGCACCTCCAGCCCCTCTACTCGCTCCTCTACTACCATCTGCCGTTCTTCAACAAGTTCCGCGTCCCGGTCATGATCCTGGTCCTGGTGCAGTTCGCCACCGCGGCGCTCGCCGCGCTCGGGCTCACGAACGCGCTCCAGTCCCGTTCGAATCCCGCGGGCAAGGGGAGCGATTCCGGTTCGGCGTGGATGCGCGGCGCGCTCCTCGCCGCCGTCGCGGGGTTCGGGGTGCTCTTCCTGATCAACCTCCTCGGCCCGGCCGTTCGAGACTACGCGGTTCGCTCCCGGCAGGGTTTCGACCCGAGCCACGCGCGCATGGCGCTCGACATGGCCTCCATCGACGCGATCAAGTCGGGGCTCTTCCTCGCGGCGGCGCTCGCCCTCGTGGGGATGGCGCGGAGGGGACGCCTCTCGCGGTCCGTCGCGGCGCTCCTGATCGTGGGCGTCACCGCGGCCGATCTCTGGACCATCGACCGGAAGATCATCGATCCCCAGGTCGCGACGCCGCGCGAGTACGACGACAACTTCCGCGAGACGCCGGAGATCGCGTTCCTCAAATCCGATTCGACCCAGTTCCGGGTGTTCCCGCTCCGCTGGGACGACAGCCGGCTGGCCGCGTTCGGCATCGCGTCGGTTCTCGGCTATCACCCGGCGAAGCCGCGACTCTACCAGGCGTTCGTGGACACGGTCGGCATCCAGTCGTTCGAGATGCTCCGGCTCCTGAACGTGAAGTACATCCTCGCCGACGGCGCGTTTCCGCCCGGGACCAAGGACGTCGCGCTGAGGTACGACGGGGAAGTGAAGGTGTACGAGGTCGAGGGGGTCCTCCCGCGGGCGTTCGTGGCCCACGCGATCCGCCAGGTCCGGGACGACGGGGTCGCCCTCGCGGTGATCCGGACCCGCGGGTTCGATCCGCACGCGGAGGTCCTCTGGAGCGAGCCGACCGCCGCTTCGCCGGTCTCCGCTCCCGGCGTCCCCGACTCGGTCCGGACGATTCGCTACGACTTCAACGAGGCCGAGTACCTGGCCTCCTCCTCCGCGCCTGGGCTCTTCGTCGTGATCGACGAGTTCGATCCCGACTGGGTCGCGACCGTGGACGGAGCGCCGGCCGCGATCCATCGCGTGAACTACCTGATGCGTGGGGTGGCCCTCTCCCCGGGGGTCCACCGCGTCCGCTTCGCGTACGCGCCGCGAGCGCTTGCAGCGGGAATCCAGATTTCGCTCGCGTCGGTGCTCGTGGGCCTGCTCCTGGCGGGATGGGGGGCGTGGCGTACGGTGGCGCGACGGGCCCAGGGCGGATCGCCCGCCGCGGCGGCTCCGGCGGTTCCAGAGGCCAGGGAGTGAAAGCGCTCGTCATCATTCCGACCTACGACGAGAGGGAGAACCTGGTCGAGCTCTTGGGCCGGGTCTTCGCCCAGAATCTTCCGACTGACGTTCTGATCGTGGACGATAACTCCCCGGACGGAACCGGCGAACTCGCCGACGAGCTGGCCGCGGCCAACCCGCGGGTGCACGTGATGCACCGCGCGGGAAAACTGGGGCTCGGATCCGCGTACGTGGCGGGCTTTCGGTGGGCGCTCGAGCGCGACTACGAGGCCGTGTTCGAGATGGACGCCGATTTCTCCCACAACCCCGACAGCTTGGGAGAATTTCTCCGCGAGCTGGAGAACGCCGATCTCGTCCTGGGCTCGCGCTACCTGCACGGCGTCACGGTGGTCAACTGGCCGCTCTCGCGGCTGATCCTCTCATACAGCGCCAACGTCTACAGCCGGGTCATCACCGGCATGCGGGTCAAGGACCTCACCGGCGGGTTCAAGTGTTTCCGCCGCAGCGTTCTCGAGGCGATCGACTGGAGCCGAGTCGGATCGGACGGCTACGCCTTCCAGATCGAGATCAGCTTCAAGGCATGGAGAAAGGGCTTCCGGATCAAGGAGATCCCGATCATGTTCGTCGATCGTCGCGCGGGCAGCTCGAAGATGTCTCGCAAGATCGTCCGCGAGGCGGTCTGGATGGTCTGGCGCCTGCGCCTCCTCGATCTCCTCGGCGCGCTCTAGGAGGCCCCGCGTGGGCATCTCGCTGGTCGTGGTCCACTACAAGACCCGGGAGGCGCTCGCGCGGCTCCTCGATTCGCTGCGGGCCGCGAAGCCGTCCTCGCTCCGCGAGATCCTGATCGTGAACAACTCGGGCGAACCCTTGGACGATCTCGCGCGCGGGGCGGGTTGGCCGGCGCGCGTCCTCACGCCCGGGAAGAACCTCGGGTACGCACGCGGCGTGAACGAGGGCATCCGGGCCGCGTCCGAGGAGGACGTGCTGATCCTGAATCCCGACGTCCAGGTCCCTCCCGGCTCGATCGAGGCCCTCGAGCGGGCGGCGGAGAGCCATCCGCGCGCGGGAATCCTTGCTCCCAGGCTTCTGAATCCCGACGGGAGCCTTCAGCTTTCCTCTCGCCGATTCTACAATTGGAGGACGCTGCTCCTTCGCCGTGTGCCCTTGGGAGCGCTCGTGGAGCGGAGCCGCGCGGTGCGCGCGCACCTGATGGCGGAATGGGACCACGAGGAGACCCGTGCCGTCGATTGGGTCTTGGGCGCCGCGATGTACGTCCGCCGCCGGGCGATGCGGGACGTGGGGCTGATGGATGAGCGGTACTTTCTCTACTTTGAAGACGTCGATTGGTGCCAGCGCATGTGGCGCCACGGCTTCGAGGTCGTCTACTGCGCCGAGTCGCGGATGGTCCACGACCACGCGCGGGCGAGCGCGCAGGGGCGGCCGCGTTCGGTCCGGGCGCACGCCGCCGGGCTCCTTCGCTTCACCGAGAAATGGAGCGCGATCGTGTACGCCATGAGCCAGCATCGCCGCCGCGTGGTACAGCTCCTGACCCTCGTCTCGGACATCGTCGCCGCCGCGGCGGCCTGCTTCGCCGCGTACGAGATCCGCGCCGCGCTCAATGCGTACTTCGAGCGGCCGGTCTACCCCATGCAGAGTTACAGCGGCCTCCTGTTCTTCACGATCGCGGTGACCGTGGCGGCCCTGGCGATGAACGGGCTCTACCGCCGCACGATCTTCAGCGAGGCGATCGAGCGCGGCTTCCTCATCGGGCAGGCGGTGATCCAAGCCGGCCTTCTCCTCATGGCGGCCACGTTCCTGTTCCAGATGCCACGGTACTCGCGCGTGCTGGTCCTGCTCGTCGGGCCAATCTTGTTCCTTTTTCTTCTCCTCTCGCGCGGGCTCCTGTCCCGCCTCGGCGCGGGCGCCCGGGCGCAAGGGTTCGCCTTCCGGCGGGTTCTTCTCCTCGGCTCCGGCTCGGAGGCCGAGCACGCGCGCGCGGCGCTCGAGGCCGCGCGCCGGGACGGATACGAGCCCCTTCACGCGGAGGCTCCGTCGGGCGAGGAGGAGACGCCGGAGGCGGCTGCGGCGCGCATCCGCGCGCTCGTCGACAGCGAGCGGATCCAGATCGTATGCGTCGTGCCGGAGTCCGACGAGATTCCCTACCTGCTCGCGCTGGCCGCGTCCCTTCGCGATTCGGGAGCGGCGGTCTACTGGGCGGGATCGGTCGCGCACCTGGCGTCGGCCGCCGGGGAATCGCGGAAGCTCGGCCCCCTCCGCGCGGCCCTTCTCTACGCCCCGAGCCGCGGGCTCTCGCTCCGCGCCCGGAAGCGGGTGAGCGACCTCGCCCTGTCGTTTCTGGTCGCGCCATGGCGTTGGGGCCGTCTCAGGGAATACCTCGCCGCGCAAGGCGAGGCGATCGGGCCCGGCGAAGCCTGGCGGCAAGTTCTGTCCGGGGAGCGGAGCTGGGTCGGGCGGAGCGCGTACGAGACCGACCGCTGGACCGACGTCCCCGCCTGGGCGCGCCTCGCCCTCGAATCGCTTCGCCCGGGCGTGGTCTCTCCCTCGAGCGACGCCGCCTCGGACCGCAGGGCCCGTCTCGAATCGGAGCTTGCGTACCTCGCGAGATTCTCGCTCGCCGAGGATCTGCGCATCTTCCTGAGGGCGACGGCGGGAGGCGCGGGCTGATGCCGATCGAGCGGACGCGGAGCCGGCCGATCCGGATCTGGCGGAGCGCGGCGCTCGCCGCGTTTCACGCGGCACTGCTCGCGGCGGCATCGCCCGGGACGGCCTTCGCGACGCGGCTCTTCATCAAGAACCACGTCAACTCGAACCAGATCGTGGGCCTCGCGGCGTGGCAGGGGAGGCTCGCGGCCGCGACGTTCGGTGGGGTAGTCTTCGCCGATCCGGCCACGGGTGCCCTCACGAAGCTGATCCGGGCCCCGGGCGGCCTCCCCTCGAACCGGATCCTCTGCGTCGTATCGAGCCCGAGCGGGTCCCTCTGGGCGGGCACCGCGGACAGGGGGCTCGCGCGGCTCCGTCCCGACGGCGGGTTCCGCCGGACGCTCACGTCGTTCGACGGCCTGCCGAGCGATCGCGTGCAGGCGCTCTATGTCCACGGCGACAGCGTCTGGGTCGGGACGAGCGGCGGCGTCGCGCTCTTCACCGAGAACCCGATCACCGGGCAGTTCGCGCTCCGGCGGTCCGATTCGAGCGCGAGCACGGGAGGCGCGCTCGTCGCCGACGACATCCGCGCGTTTCAGATGGTGGGCGACACGATCTGGTGCGCCACCTCCGCCGGCCTCTCTGCGTTCGCGGGCGGTACATGGCTCAATCGCGCGGCGGCGCTCGGGGTCCCGGTGCGGGACCTCGAGCTCCACGCCGACACGCTCTGGGCGTCCACGGTGGCGGGACCCCGCCGCTACGCGGCCGGCGTCTTCACGACCGTCGCGGCGGGGCATGCGGGCGAAAGCATCGCCCTCCACTCGACCGGCGGCGTCCTCTATTCGGGCACGACCGGCTCGGGCGTGTACCGCTATTCCCCCGGTGCCGGCTGGACCGCGCTCGGCTTGGTCGGACTCTCCAACGGCCGCGCGAACGATCTGGAGTCGGCGCCCGACGGAAGGCTCTGGATCGCCACCGACAATGGGCTTGCCAGGGACCTGAGCCCCGCGGTCGGTTGGGAGCTCCACCTCTCTCCCGGACCGGCGGTGAACGGGACGCAGCGCGCCACGGCCGACGCGCGCGGGGTTTGGTTCGCGACCGGGAATTCCGTGGAGCCCAGCATTCTCCACTACGACGGGCAGAGCTGGACCGAGCTCACCAACTTCTCGACCGGCGGCTCCCTCCAGCAGGCGAGCGTGTTCGGCATCTTCTCCGATGGCGCCGGAAAGCTCTGGATCGCTCACTGCTGCAGCGCCGGGGACCCGAAGCCCCGGACGGAGCGGTGGGACCCGGCGACCGGAGTATGGGACACCCTCGGCGTGACCAACCTCTACGCGTTCGCGCAGACTTCGACCGGCCTGGTCTTCGGGGTGAGCGTCGAGCACGGGAACGGCGCCTATGCCTTCGACGGCACGACGGCGGCGCTCCTCGACTCGCTGACCCCTTCGAACACACAGGGCGGAACGGGCGTCGGCATCGCGAGCAACAACCTACGCGGGGTCTCGTTCGACGCCGCGGGGCGCGGCTGGTTCGCCCTGGCCACGAGCGGGCTCAGCATCTGGGATGGGAACGGAACCCTCACCGACCACTCCGACGACCGCTGGCTTCGCTACACCGGAACCGGATTTCCGAGCGATCAGACCACCGCGGTCGTGACGACCGGGGCTTCCTCCGGATGGGTCGGGACCGTCGGCGGCCTCGTGCGCATGGTCAACGATTTCGTCGATCCAGCGGCGACGGCCGCGACGAACGCGAAGCTCCCCTCGCCCCAGGTCAAAGACCTCGTCCTCGACTCCGACGGAAACCTCTGGGTCGCCACGTCCGGGGGCCTCGCCCGCGTCGAGGCCGTGACCGGCGTCGTCGAGAGCTGGAGCGCGCTCGACGGTCTGGCCGGCGACGACGTTCAGTCGCTCGCCTGGGACTCCGGCCGCGGCGTCCTCTGGGCGGGAACCTCCGACGGCATCTCCGAGATCTTCCCGGGCGCGGGCTCAAGCGGGTTCAGCGACCGATCGTACCTCTACCCGAGCCCGCTCGGAGCGACCGCGACCGCGCTCCGCCTCGGGGGGATCACCGACGAGGTTTTCGGCGAAGTGCGCGACCTGACGGGCGCGCTCATCCGGCGCTTCCGCTGCGATCCGGCGCACAACGAGGTGTGGGACCTCCGCCTCGCGAACGGATCACCGGCCGCACCGGGCGTCTACGTCGTCGTCTTGAGGGCCGGCGACCGCTCGCGAATTCTTCGAACGGCGGTCGTGCGGTGAGGGTCGCCTCGGAAGTCGGGCTGGTCTCGCCGCCGGACACGTCGGCGTGGGACGGCTTGGTCGCCGCGTCTCCGGAAGCGACCGTGTTCCACACCTCGGCCTGGGCGAAGCTCTGGACCGAAGAATGGAAAGGCTCCAAGTGGGAGGCGATCGTCGTACAGGATTCGTCAGGCTACTCGGGCGGGATCGGCATGATCTCCCGCCGGCGGGGAATCTTCCGGACCGTCGAGTCGATGCCGTTCGGAACCTACGGAGGGCCGATCGTTCGCGAGGGGCATCCGGATCCCTCCGCGGTGCGCCGCCTTCTCATGGAGGCGTATGCCGCCCGAGTGGCCCGGAGGCTCGTGGCCCGCTCGCGCGTCACCTGGTACGAGGGGACCGCGGGCGATTTCCCGGACAACCTCCGCCCGGAGGAATCGATCACGCACGTGCTTGCGCTCTCGAGCGACTACGAGAGCGTGGCGAAGGGATTCTCTCCCTCGACGCGGCGTCTCGTCCGGCAGGCCGACGAGAGCGCGCTCTCGATCCGCGTCGCCGAGACGTCCGAAGATCTTCACGCGTTCTACGAGATCGCGGTGGAGACCGTTCGCCGCCGCGGCGGAACGCCCAAGCCGTATTCGCTCTACGAGCGAATCTTGAAATCCCTCGTGCCGGCCGGGCTCGCCCGGTACCACCTCGTCCTCCACGAGGGGGCGGCCGTCGCGGCGAGCCTCCACCTGTTCCACGAGGGGACCGCGATGAGCTGGCTCCCGGTCTCGCGCGAGTCGTCGTGGCATCTCCGCCCGAACAACTACCTCATCGCGAGCCTCCTCGAGACCCTCTGCGGGGCGGGCTACCTCGAGTACAACTTCGGCGCGACGCCTCTCGGCGCCGCCGGTCTCGTCCGGTTCAAGGAAGGATGGGGCGCGCGACCGCGGTCCGTCCTGATCGCGGGGCGCCGAAGCGCCCTCCACCGGCGACTTCGCTCCTAGGACGCCGGTGAGGATTCTCCTCCTCGCGCACGCCCCGGCGGTGCACACGCGGCGCTGGGCGCAGGGGCTTCGGGAGCGCGGTCACGAGCTTCGTCTGCTGACGGCGACCGAATCGGAGGTGCCGTCCGGCGTGCCCACGCGCGTCGTCGGTTGGCCCCTGCCGATCTCGGCGCTCCGCTACGCGAGCGCCCGCAAGGCGGTCCGGCAGGAACTTCGCGCGTTCCGTCCCGACGTGACCGTCGCGCACTTCCTGCCGAGCTACGGCTTCCTCGCCGCCCTGGCGGGGGCCACCCCGTGGATGCTCGTCTGCTGGGGCTCCGATCTGCTCCGGAACGCCACGCGCACGCCATTTCATCGCGCTCGGGCGCGCTGGACGCTCCGCAGCGCGCAATTGATCCACGTCGATGCCGGGAATCTCGAAGAAGCGGCGTTGCGCTTGGGTGCCGAGCCCGAGAAGGTCTGGAAGCGCGCGTGGGGCGTCAACGTCCGCGCGCTCGAGCCAAAGGAAGCCTGGGCCGCGCGTCGCGCCGGGTCCAGCGCGCTCCGCGTCCTCTGGACACGCCAGCTCGAGACGCTCTACGACCCCGCGACCTTCGTGCGCGCGCTCGGAATCCTGGGCCGGAAGGGCGTCGCCTTCCGCGCGACCATGGCCGGAGCCGGGCCGCTTCGCCCCGACCTTGAAGCACTCGCCCGACGCGAGGGAATCGCGGAGCAGGTCGTCTTCACCGGATGGGTCGAGGGCGAGAAGCTCCTCGCGCTCTATCGGGGCCACGATGCGTACGTTTCTCTCTCCCGGTCCGACTCGACATCGCAATCGCTCCTCGAGGGAATGGCCGCGGGCTTGGCGCCGGTGGTGACCGACATCGCCGGAAACCGGGAGTGGGTGACGCATCGGCGCGAGGGCCTGCTCGTGCCGGTCGGCGACGCGGAGGCGGTCGCCTGCGCGTTGGCCGAGATCGCGCGCGACGCGGCCACCGCCGGCGCCATGGCCGATCGCGCGCGGGCCGCCGTGACCTCCGGCGCGAGATTCGACGACACGCTCGCGGAGACGGAGGAGCGGCTCCGCGCGATCGCGGTCACCGCCGCAGGGCGGAACGGCGCGCTCCGCGGAGACCCCGCTTGAAACGGCTCCTCGTCCTCGCCTACTTCTTCCCGCCGATCGGCGGCGGCGGGTGCCAGCGTTCCCTGAAGCTCGTCCGCTACCTGGACCCGCTGGGCTGGACCTCGACTGTCGTGACCGCGCGCGATCCCGACTACTGGATCCTCGATCCCACGCTGCTCGAGGAGGTCCCCAACTCGACCGAAGTGATCCGCGCACGCGGGATGACGTCCCATCGTTTGCTCCGGCTCCTCGCGGGCGGGGGCGTGGCGGTCGAGCGGCGGCAGGGCGGGCGCGACCCGCGCTCGTTTCAAGCATTGAGGAAGCTTCAGTCGTGGCTCCTCATCCCGGACGGATATCTGCCGTGGGCGCGGGAGGCGGAGCGAGCCGCGGCCCGGCGCATCGAGGCGGGAGGCGTGGATGCGATCTGGACCACGTCGTCCCCGGAGAGCGCCCATCTGGCGGGGAAGGGTCTCAAGCGGCGCTTCGGCCTCCCGTGGATCGCGGACTTCCGCGATCCCTGGGTCGGGCGCGTAACGTACGCGCCGCCGACGCCGTGGCACGACGGGCGTCACCGCGCGCTCGAGCGCGCGGTCGTCGAAGCGGCCGACCGAGTCACGCTCGTGAGCGAGGCGATGGTCGCTCTGTACCAGGGGCGATATCCCGGCCTTCCGCCGGAGCGCTTCGTCTACGTTCCGAACGGCGTCGATTCGGACGACTGGCGCCGGGTCGACCGGCTGACGCCCACGGCCGCGTCGATCGAAGAGGAGAATCGCGACCGCGGGAGGCTCGTCCTCCTGCACGCAGGGCAGCTCGCGCATCGTCCCACGGCACGCACGCTGCTCGGGGCCGTGCGGCGGGTGATCGAAGCGGATCCCTCGGCCGAGGAATGGATCAGGCTCCGGTTCCTCGGTGGGAACGAGGAGCTTCTCCCGGACGATCTCGAAGACCTTCAAGGGATCGTCGAGCTCGAGCCATCCCGGCCGCACCTCGAGGCCCTCGCCGCCATGAAACGGGCCGGGGCGCTCGTCCTGCTTGGGCACGGCGGAGAAGCCGATGCGCTCCTCTACACCGGCAAAATCTACGAATACCTGACAAGCGGGCGCCCCGTGCTCGGGATACTGGACCCCGGCCCGGGCGCCGACCTACTCCGGGCATCGGGCGCGGGTCCAGTTTGCTCGGCCCGCGACGAGGGGGCCACCGCCGAGGCGATCGGACGCCTGTTCTCCGAGTGGCGCCGCGGCGGGGGTCTCTCCTCCGCGCCGCCCCGGCCGCAGGCCCCGGAATGGGAGCGAAGCGCCGTCGCGGCGCGGGTCGCAGGGCTCCTCTCCGGCCTCGATTCACACCCCCGCAACTAGACTTTCCCCACCTCTCCTCAAAATCCCGTAACTCATTACATAACACCATCATATTTTTGTAAAAAAGCCTGGAATCCGCCTTGACACCCCTTGGGTGCGGACGTACGATGCGGCGCGTGGTGAATTGTGGGACGAAGTGGGGAACGCTTCGATCCCCATAGGCGGGACGTTCGGGGGGCATCAAGGGATCTGGGATGGCGACGTTCCGCGGCAGTTACAAGCATTCCATTGATCACAAGGGGCGGGTGAGCATCCCTGCTCGCTTCCGGCGCCTCTTGTCGGGAGACGCGAGCGAGACGTTCGTGGTCCTCCGCGGTC
The DNA here is from genome assembly GCA_005893305.1 of Candidatus Eisenbacteria bacterium. Lineage (NCBI taxonomy): Bacteria > Candidatus Eiseniibacteriota > Candidatus Eiseniibacteriota bacterium. The sequence goes on from VBOZ01000017.1 coordinate 116,540, forward strand.
TCGACGCTTGCGTCTCCCTCTTCCCGGCGGACGAGTTCAAGCGGCTCGAGGATCGACTCCGCTCCCGCTCATTCAGCGATCCAACCCATCGCCGCTACCAGCGCCATATGCTCCTCGACTCGCGCGATGAAACGCTCGACGCGCAGGGCCGCGTCGCGATTCCGCCGAGCCTCATCGCGCACGCCGCGCTGAAAAAGGAAGTGCTGGTGAACGGCGTGCTCGATCACATCGAAATCTGGAGTCCGGAAGAGTTCGAGAAATACATGGCCTCCTCGGACCGCACGTACGAGGACATGGCCGGAGAGCTTCTCCTGTGACGCGCGCGACGATCGATTCGCGAGCGGCGGGCGCGGCGGATCGACCCACCTATCAGTGGGAGGCCGCGCGCGGCGGCGCGCTCAAGCTCCGACTCTTCGGCAGCCTCGGGCGCCGGGAGCTCACGCGCGTCGTCGACGCGATGGTCGAGTCCGGAGGCTCTCCGCGCGACTCCCTTCGCATCGACTTCGAAGACGTGAGCCATCTGGATTACCGGGGTCTCTCGGAATTCACGTTGGCGCTCCAGCGCCTGCGCGATCGGGGAGCCTCGATCTGGTTTGTCGGGCTGAATCCGTACCTGCGCGCGCTCTTCCATGTGGCCGGCCAGGCGCCGGCTCTGAGCCGTCTCGAATGGCGCGCGACCGACTTCGAATCTGCGAGCTTCGCCCGCAGCCCCGCCGGAATTCCGGGGGCCGCCCGGGCGGAAGCCTGGGGCAAGACCAGGTACTAGGGGATCGCCGATGCCGGGTCACGTCCCGGTACTGAGGCAGGAGGCCGTGCGGCTGCTGGTGACCGACCCTGGGGGAACGTATTTGGACGCGACCCTGGGGTTGGGCGGCCACAGCCGCGAAATCGTGGCGGCGTTGGGAGGGGAGGAGGCTAGGGTCATCGCAATGGATTGCGATCCGGCGGCGGTCGAGCGCGCTCGCGCGAATCCGCCGGCGCCGCCACACCGATTCACCGCCGTCCGCGGGCGGTTCTCCGAGATCGATCAGGTTCTCGGGGGGCTCGGCATCACGGGCGTGCATGGCCTGCTGGCCGATCTCGGCATCTCCTCGGACCAGCTGGACGATCCGGCGCGGGGTCTCTCCTTCGCCCAGGATGGCCCGCTCGACATGCGCCTCGATCCGTCGCTCCCGATGACGGCGGACGCGTGGATCCGGGGAACGGACGACCGCGCCCTCGAGGCGGCCCTCCAATCGTACGGGGAGCTGCCCCGGGCCCGCGCCGCGACGCGCGCGATCCGACGCGCGGCGTCCGAGCACCATCCGCTCACGACGCGCACGCTTCGAGAGGCGCTCCAGCCGATCTATCCCGGTCCATCGCGGCCCCGCCGGATCGCGCAGGCCTTCCAGGCGCTCCGGATCGCCGTGAACCACGAGCTCGAGGAGCTCTCCGCGCTGCTCGAGATCGCGGCGCGCGTCGTTCTGCCCGGCGGCACGCTCTGCGTCATCGCCTATCACTCGCTCGAAGACCGAATGGTGAAAACCGCCATCCGCCCGCCGCGCCCCATGGACGCGTGGGTGGAGCCGACCCCGTCGCCGTGGGTGCCGTTGACCCCGCGGCCGATCCGCCCCTCGGTTGAAGAAGTCCGCTTGAACCCGCGTGCCTCGAGCGCGCGCCTTCGAGCGGCACGGAGAAAGGAGACTGGTTCGTGAGCGTAGCCAGCAACATTCTCGAGATTGTGACCCCCGGCGGAGCGATTTCCGGACGGTCGGGAGGCGCCCCGGCGCGCGCTTCCGCGAGGGCCGATTCCGGCCGCGTCTACCTGAGGCGTTACTCGGTGCAGGCGCCGCGGCCCCGGTACGGCAAGCTGCTCCTCGCGCTCTTCGTGCTGGGCTCGCTCCTCTTCTCCAAGGTCTGGGAGAGCACCATCACGAATTCCCTCTCGATGGAGCGGGAGCGGCTGCGGAGGGAAGTGCGGGGCCTCGAGAACCGGATCCGTCTCTCGTCGGAGCTCCGCGACCAGGCGGCGCTGCGCGAGGGAATCGATTCCCAGACGCTGCGCGCGCAGGGATTCGTCGCCCCCGATCCGGCGCGGATCATCGAGATCGATCTGGATCAGGCGATCCCGCGCGCCGTTTCGCGACCCGGAGTGGTCGACCGGCTCGGCGCGTTCTTCCGGCGAATTCACAAGGGCCGACCCGCGCCGCTTGACGCGGACGTCACGGCCGTGCCGGTGCGGGCGGCGGTGGGTCGATGAGCCCGCGCGATCTTCGTCGTCTCCGCCTCATCGCGGTTCTCGGCATGGGCGCGTTCCTCTTTCTCTTCGCCCGCCTCGTCCAGATTCAATTGCTCGACCACGGCCGGTTCGCCCGGGCGGCGAGACAGCAGCAGACGCAGCGCGTGATCCTTGAGCCGGAGCGCGGCCGGATCTACGACCGTCACCTCCGCTCCCTCGCCGACAACGTCTCGTTGAGCCGGCTTTCGGTCCGTCCGAGCGACGTCAAGAACGCGGGCGCCACGCAGGCCTTCCTCGCGCAGGCGGCGGGGCCGGCGGCCGCGAGCCGCTTCCGCGCCGGCAAGGCGCGGCACGCGGCCTACGTGCGGCTCTCGCCGCACCTGACCCCCGAGCAGGAACTCGCGCTTCGCACCACGGCGCTGCCCGAGGGAGTGCACGTCGAGGAGGTGCCCAGCCGCGTCTACCCGCTCGATCTGGTGGCACGGCCCGTGGTCGGGCTCCTGGGCGGGGAAGGGCTGGGCCTCGAAGGGCTCGAGAAGATGTTCGATCGCGATCTCAGAGGAGGGAGCGGCTGGGCGACCCTCTTCAACGACAATCGGGGGATCACCTATCAGCTGCCGCAGAGCCTCGTGAAGCTTCCCGAGGCCGGCTCGAGCATCATCACGACGATCGATCTCGATGCGCAGTCGATCGCCGCGCTGAAGCTGCGCGAGGCGGTCGAGCGGACCGGCGCGAAGAGCGGCATGGCCGTCTTCGCCGATCCCAGGACCGGCGACATTCTCGCGATGGTGACCGTGGACGATCCGCGCCGGCCGGGCGGCGACGGACACCGGAACCGTCTGATCGCGGACCAGTACGAGCCCGGCTCCACGTTCAAGATCCTTGCAGGTTGCGCCGCGCTCGAGGGGCGTGTCTTTGCCCCATCCGATTCCTTCTGGGTCGAGCGCGGCGAAGGTGATTTCGGCGGGTTCACGATCCACGACTCTCATCCCGAGACCCGGTGGTACTCGGTGCGCAGCGCGACGGCGCTCTCGAGCAACGTCTGCTACGCGCGGATCGGTACCCGCCTTGGCGCGGCGACGCTCTACGACTTCGCCCGTCTTTTCGGATTCGGCCAGGCCACCCGCATCTCGCTGCCCGGAGAGGCGCCCGGCCAGATCCGGCATCCGGACCGGTGGTCGAAGCGCTCGCTCGCGACCATCTCGATCGGCCAGGAGGTCCTGGTCACGCCGATCCAGATGCTGATGGCCTACGCCGCGGTCGCGAACGGGGGCATCCTCCTCCGTCCCCGGATCGTCTCGGCGGTGGTCGACCCGGACGGCGAGCCGATACGGGAGGTCCCGATCGAGCAGGTCCGGCGCGTGATCTCATCGGAGACGGCGAGGACGTTCCGCTCGTTCCTGCGCGACGCGGTGACCCAGGGGACGGCCACGGAAGCGGCTCTGCCCTGGTGCGAGGTGGCCGGAAAGACCGGCACGGCCCAGAAGACCGTGGAGAACGAGCGCGGTTACGGGGTAGGTCGCTACATCTCTTCCTTCATCGGAATGGCCCCCGCTGCCGACCCGGTCGTGGTCGGGCTCATCATCCTGGACGAGCCCAGGGGCGCCTATTACGGCGGCTCCGTCGCGGCCCCGGTCTTCCGGGAAATCCTGGCCGCATGGGCGCTCCAGGGACGCGGACCGATCGCGCTCCCACCCTCCACCGTCGTACGGGTCGATGACGAGGCCCCGGCGGCCGACGCGGTGCCCGACGTACGCCTGCTCGAGCTGAGCCGGGCGCGGGAGGAGCTGGCCCGGGCCGGATACGGAATGCGCGTCGCCGGGATGGGCGCCGTCGGAGGGCGGGTCTCGACCCAGTTGCCCGAGGCTCGGACGGCGGCGCGACCCGGAACCGTGGTCGAGCTGACCCTCGCGGCGCTCGAAGAGGAGGATGCGGCGGTGCCCGATCTCCGCGGTCTCGCGCTTCGCCAGGCGCTCTCGCGGCTCAGCGCCGTGGCCATCGAGATCGGAAGAGTGCGGGGAAGCGGCGTGGTCGTCGATCAGACGCCCGCGCCGGGCGAGCCGGCGCGAAAGGGAACCAAGTGCTCGCTGGTCCTGTCTCCGCGGGGCACGTGATCGCCGCACCCGCAAAGGAGGTTGCCGCCGTGCCGGGGATCTTGGGAGCCGCGGAGGTCGTCGGGAGGCTCGCGGGCGGGTGGGAGCGGGTGCAGTACGACTCGCGCTCGGTCGGGAAGGGAGATCTCTTTGTCGCGGTGAAGGGCGGGCGCACGGACGGGCACGAGTTTCTGCGCGCGGCGGTAGAGAAGGGCGCGGCGGCCGCGGTGGTCGAGCGGCCGGCCGGAGAGCTTCCGATTCCTCAGATCCGCGTGCGGGACAGCCGGCGGGCACTGGCGCAGCTGGCGGCCGAGGAGACCGGGCATCCGTCGAAGGAGCTCGTGATGGTGGGCGTGACGGGAACCAACGGAAAGACGACGACGGCGCACCTGATCCGCGGGGGGCTGGCCGCCCGGGGCGATCGCGTCGGCGTGATCGGAACCGTCGGCTACTCGTTTGAAGGGGCGGAAGAACCCGCTCCGCACACGACGCCCGAGGCGCCGGAGCTTTCGCGGCTTCTGCGCCGCTGGCGCGATCGGGGAGCGACCGCGGTCGCGATGGAGGTCTCGTCGCACGCTTTGGCTTTGGACCGGACATACGGCGTGGCGTTCGACGCGGGAGTTTTCACGAACTTGACGCAAGATCATCTCGATTTCCACGGCACGCTCGAGGCATACCGCGACGCGAAGCTCAGGCTCTTCCGCGCGGAGACCCGAGGTGATCGCTCCAAACAGTTCATGGGGGTGGTGAACATGGACGATCCAGCCGGTCGCTGGATCCGGGAGCATGGAGATCAGCCGTTCCTGGGATTCAGCTCGAAGAGCGCAGCGGAGGTTAAGGCCGAAGACGTGCGGTTCGACCCGGCGGGCACGAGGTTCCGGATCGATACGGCGCACGGCTCTTTTTCGGTCGCCCTCCGCCTGCGCGGTGCTTTCAACGTGATGAACGCGCTCGCAGCATTCTCCGGCTGCATGGCCGTCGGCGCGCCGCCGGCGGCGATCGCCGCCGGGCTCGAGGCGGTCGTCTCCGTTCCGGGGCGGCTCGAGCCGGTCGAGTCGGGGCAGCCGTTCCAGGTGCTGGTCGACTACGCGCACACGCCCGACGCGCTGGAACGCTCGCTCGAGGCCGTGCGCGCGATGAGGCCGCGACGCGTCCTCTGCGTTTTCGGCGCCGGCGGCGACCGCGACCGCGGCAAACGGCCGCTCATGGGGAAGGCGGCGGTTAAAGGCGCCGATCTGGTGTTCCTGACGTCGGACAATCCGCGGAGCGAGGATCCCAACGCCATCCTCGCGGACATCGTGGCGGGGACGGAGGGCGCGACGAACGTGCGCGTCATCGCGGACCGCACCGAGGCGATCCGGGCCGCCGTGGAGGCGTGCCAGGCGGGGGACGTGCTCCTGATCGCCGGGAAGGGTCACGAGACGTACCAGGTATTGAGCGATCGGACCATCGTCCTGGACGACCGGGATCTGGCGCGGCGCGCGCTCGAGGCGAGGGGCTTTCGCCCGTGAGCAGGACCGGCAGCCCTTGGCTCAAGCTGTTCGACGTCCTCGAGGTGACCGGGGGACGTCTCTGGGATCCGATGCCCTCGGGAACCGAGCCGCACTTCTCTGGCTGCGCGATCGATAGCCGTGCGCTGGAGGGCGGGGAGCTCTTCATTCCCTTGCCCGGATCGCACGCCGACGGCCATGACTTCATCGCGGCGGCGTTGAAGGGCGCGGCGGGGGGCAGCTTGATCCGGGCCGGGAGGGCGTCGTCGGCCGAGTGGCCGCGCGCCGGCAAGCCGGTGATCGAGGTGAGGGATCCGCTCGCGGCCCTCCAGGCGCTGGGGCGGCACTGCCGGGACCGCGTTTCGATTCCCGTCGTCGCGGTGACCGGGTCGAACGGCAAGACGACCACCAAGGAGATGATCGCGGCCGTCCTCGGCACCGCGAGCAAAGTGCACAAGAACGTGGGAAACCTGAACAATCACATCGGCGTCCCGCTCACGCTCTGCCGGCTCCGCCCGGAGCACGAGGCGCTTGTCATCGAGCTCGGGATGAGCGCGCGCGGCGAGATCGAATTCCTCGCGACGCTCTGCCGGCCGACCGTGGGCGTCCTCACGAACGCCTCGGCGGCACACCTGGCGCAGCTGGGAACCGTGGAGGAGGTCGCGCGGGCGAAGAGCGAGCTCGCGGCGGCCATCGCTCCCGATGGGCTCCTGGTGCTGAACGCCGACGATCCACTTCTCTGGGAGATGAACCGGCGCCGCGCGGTCCCGATCCGGAGCTACGCCCTCGACAACGCCGAGGCGGACCTGAGGCCCACCCAGATCTCGACCACCGCGGTGGGGGGCACCCGATTCACGCTCCCCGACGGGACGGTCGTGTCGCTCTCGCTCCTGGGGCGCCACAACGCCCGGAACGCCCTGGCCGCGATCGCGGTCGGCGATCACCTCGGCGTTCCGCGCGATCGGGCCGCCGCCGCGCTCCATGCGCTGCGACCGACACGTCACCGCCTCGAGCTGATCGAGTCGAAGCGAGGGGTTTCGATCGTCGACGACGTGTATAACGCCAACCCCGCCTCGATGCGCGAAGCGCTCGCCCTCCTGGGATCGATGGAGACCGGCGGGGCGCGCCGCGCGGTGCTCGCGGACATGCTGGAGCTGGGCGTGGGCGCCGAGTCGCTCCACGAGGAGGTGGGGCGCCTGGTGCCGCCGGATTCGTGGCTCTACGTGGCCGGGACTTATGCGACCGCGGTCGAGCGCGGAGCGCGTGACGCGGGGCTTCCGGCGTCGCGCATCCGGCGTTTCGAGGACGTGCCCGAGATGGCGGCCGCGGTCTCGAAGGACGCGAAGCGCGGCGATCTCATTCTCGTGAAGGCGTCGCGCGGGATGCGCCTCGAGCGCGTCGTGCAAGCGCTCGAGCCTGGCTCGGCGGGGAAAGACTGATGTTCTACCACTTCCTCTATCCGCTCCACGAGTACTTCGCGCCGTTCAACGTTTTCCGGTACATCACGTTCCGCTCCGCCTACGCGCTCGCGACCGCGCTCCTGATCGCGCTGGTGCTCGGACGTCCGGTGATCGCCAAGCTCAAGAGCCTGGGCGTCGGGCAGAAGGTTCGCGACGATGGGCCGAAGACCCATCTTCCCAAAGCAGGCACCCCGACGATGGGAGGAGTCCTCATCGTCATCGCGATCACCATCTCGACCCTTCTCTGGGGGAATTGGGGCAACCGGAACGTCCTGATCGCCCTCGCCGCGACCCTCTGGATGGGCTCGGTCGGCTTCATCGACGACTACCTGCGCGTGATGCTCCATTACCGGAAGGGGCTCCTGGGCCGGTACAAGCTGGCGGGCCAGATCCTCTTGGGGATCGGGGTGTTCGTCGCGGTCTACTTCTACCCGGCGCACGGAATGATCGATCCGGGCGCGACGAACGTTCCGTTCCTGAAGCGCACGGTGATCGATTTCGGGTGGCTCTACCTTCCCTTCGTGATCCTGGTCATCACGGGCGCGTCGAACGCGGTGAATCTCGCCGACGGCCTGGATGGCCTCGCCGCGGGGATGACCGCATTCGCCGCGGTCGCGCTCGGCGGCATGTGCTACATCACCGGCCACGTCAAGTTCTCCGAGTACCTCCAAGTGCCGTACATCGCGGGCACGGGAGAGCTGACGGTCTTCTGCGCCGCCGTGGTCGGGGCCACGCTCGGCTTCCTCTGGTGGAATTGCAATCCGGCCGACGTCTTCATGGGGGACACCGGCTCGCTGTCGCTCGGCGCGGCCCTCGGTGCCGTGGCGGTCCTCATCAAGCGGGAGTTCCTGCTCGCGATCGTCGGCGCTGTTTTCGTGGCGGAGGCGCTCTCGGTCCTGATCCAGGTCTTCTCGTTCAAGGTCTGGGGGAAACGGGTCTTCAAGATGGCGCCGTTACACCATCACTTCGAGCTGTCGGGATGGAAGGAGCCGCGCGTGGTCGTCCGATTCTGGATCGCCGCCGCGCTCGCCGCCCTGGTCGGCTTGAGCACGCTGAAGCTGCAATGAACACCACCAAGAGCCCTCCCTGGTTCGCGGGACGGCGCGTCCTGGTGGTGGGCTTGGCGCGGAGCGGCACGGCCGCGGCGCGGCTGCTTCTCAAGTACGGAGCGAACGTGAGGGCGATCGACCGCCGGCGGCGGGATGAGATTTCGGGCGACGCGGCGGACCTCGAGCGCCGCGGCATGGAGGCACGTTACGCCACGATGGACCCGTCCGCGCTCGAAGGGCGGGACCTCGTCGTCGCGAGCCCCGGCGTGCCCGCGGACCTTCCGCTCTTCGTGGAAGCCGAGCGCCGTGGAATTCCGATCGCGCCCGAGATCGAGCTGGGATTCGCCGTGGCGAAGGCCCCTACGGTCGCGGTCACCGGCACGAACGGGAAGAGCACGACCGTGGAGCTCTTGGGCGCGATGGGCCGGAACGCGGGCCGGAAGACGGAGGTCTTGGGGAACATCGGGACCGCGCTCTCGGAGCGCGCGGAGGAGGTGCCCGAGGACGGGTTTCTGGTCGTCGAGGTCTCAAGCTTCCAGCTCGAGCTCTGCACGCGGTTCCGCCCGCGCGTGGGCGTGATCCTGAACGTCACGCCGGATCACCTGGACCGCCACGGCACGATCGACCGCTACGCCGAGATCAAGGTGAAGATGTTCGCGAATCAGACCGCGGAGGATTTCCGGGTCCAGCCGCTCGGCGACCCGCGGCTCACGCGGCTCCTCCAGCCGATGCGCTCCCACCCGATCTGGTTCGGGTTCGCCGATCCGACCGGAGACGGCGTCTGGGAGTCGGAGGGGTCGATCCGGTACCGCGTCGCGGGCCGCGAGGGAACGCTCATGCGCCGGGACGAGGCCTTGCTCCAGGGGCCGCACAACACCGAGAACCTCTGCGCCGCCACCGCGGCCGCGATGGCGCTGGGCGTGCCGGCGCGGGCGGTCGTGAAGACGCTCCGGGAATTTCGCGGCCTTCCGCACCGTCTGGCTCTGGTGGCGGAGGTCGAGGGGGTGCGCTACGTGAACGACTCGAAGGCGACGAACGTCGACGCGCTGCGCCGGGCGCTCGAGTCGTTCGATTCGCCCATCGTCCTGATCGCGGGGGGAAGGGACAAGGACGGCGACTTCGCGTCGATCGCGCCGCTCGTCCGCGAGCGGGTCCGCCAGGCCGTCTATGTCGGGGAGGCGACGTCGAAGCTCGAGCAGGCCTGGCCGCGTGTTCCCTCGGTGCGCGCGAAGACGCTGGAAGATGCGGTCCAGCTGGCCCGGACCCACGCGACGGCCGGAGGGGTGGTCCTCCTCTCTCCCGGCTGCGCGAGCTTCGACATGTTCCGGAATTTCGAAGAGCGGGGCGCCCGGTTCGAGGCCGCGGTCCTTGAGCTGAAGCGCTCGCTGACGAGGGCGAAACGATGAGCTTCGCGATCACGCCGCCGCGGCGCCTCGATCTCACGCTGCTCCTGCCGGTGGCCGCCCTCGTCGCGCTCGGCCTGGTGATGGTCTATTCCTCGAGCGCGTTTCTCGGCGCCGAGCGATACCAGTCGGAATATTTCTTCCTGAAGCGCCACGCGATCCGGATCGGGATCGGCCTCGTCGTGCTGCTCCTGGCGGCGCGCGTCGACTATCACGTCTACATGCGCCTGGCGCCGTGGGCCCTCGGCGCCTGCACGGCGCTCCTCGTCGTGCTCCTCGCCGTCGGCGGCGTGGGTGTCCGGGGCGCGAATCGCTGGCTCTCCTTCGCGGCCATGAACGTGCAGCCGACCGAGCTGGCGCGCATCGCGTGCGTGGCCTACTTGGCACGGCTCCTCGACCGCAAAGGGGAGCGCATGGCCTCGTTCAAGGACGGCGTTCTGCCCGCGGTCTTCGTGCTGGGCGGTCTTTCGCTCCTGATTCTCCTCCAGCCCAATCTGGGGAGCACCATCGCGCTTCTCGCCACCGGATTCCTGATGCTCCACCTCTCGGGCACCCGGTTTCGCCACCTGGGGTTTCTCCTCCTCGGAGGGATATTCCTGGCCTCGATCCAGGTCCTTCGCCATCCGTACATGATGGACCGCGTCGAGGCGTGGTGGGGTCTCTGGGGGAGCGGCTCGATCGACTCACTCGGCAAGAACTGGCAGCTCTCCCAGTCGATCATCGCGCTCGGCTCCGGCGGGCTCTTCGGCACCGGGCCCGGGCACGGGCTCCAGAAGGTCTTTTTCCTGCCCGACCCGCACACCGATTTCATCTACGCCGTGATCGGGGAGGAGCTGGGCCTCATCGGGACAGGCGCGGTCCTTCTCGCCTACGTGGTCCTCTTCCTTCGTGGCCTCAAGATCGCGGGCATGGCGCCCGACCGCTTCGGCTTCCTGCTCGCGGCCGGGCTGACCGTGAATCTCATCGTCTATGTCGCCATCAACGTCGCGGTGGTGACCGGCGTGGTGCCCACCACCGGTCTGCCGCTGCCTTTTCTGAGCTACGGGGGCTCGGCCCTCGTGGTGAACCTGGGGGTAACTGGTGTCCTCCTCAACATCGCAAGTCAGATGGAAACCGGCATTCGAACGACCTCGGTCGGAGGGAAGGCCGCGGTCCGGCGTGCGGGTGGACGATAGCGCGCGTTCCGTTCGCATCCTGATCGCGGCGGGTGGGACGGGCGGACACGTCTATCCCGGAATCGCCATCGCCGAGGAGTGGATGCGGATTCATCCCGATTCGACCGTCACCTTCGTGGGGACGGAACGGGGCGTCGAGGCGAAGGCCGTGCCCGCCGCGGGATTCGCGTTCCGCGCGATCGACGCGCGCGGGTTTCCCCGGCGGCCGGGGCTGGGCATGATTCGCGCGGCGTGGGGATTTGGGAAGAGCTTCGTTCAGGTGGCCGGGATCATCAAGGACGTCAAGCCGCACGCGGTCATCGCGACCGGCGGCTTCGTCAGCGGGCCGGTGGGCCTCTGGGCCCGCCTTCTCGGCATTCCCTTGGTGCTCCAGGAACAGAACTCGGTGCCCGGCGCGGCGAACCGCTGGCTCAGCCTCATCGCGAGCCAGGTGCACATCAGCTTCGTGGAGTCGCGGAACTACTTCCGTCGGAGGAACAACCTGAAGGTCTCGGGAAACCCGATTCGAAGCTCGCTTCTGCGCGGGGACCGGCAGAGCGCCTACGAGTGGCTCGGCCTCGACCCGTCGCGTCGGACACTCTTGGTGTTCGGCGGCAGCCGCGGCGCCTCCAGCATCAACCGGGCGCTCTCGGGAGCGCTGCCGCGTCTCTCGCGGGTGCCGCAGCTTCAGATCGTCTGGCAAACCGGCGCGGAGGATTTCGAAGCGAGCCGGGCCCGGGCCAAAGAGATTTCCATCCCGGTTCGTGCCTTCGCCTATCTCGACCAGATGGAGAAGGCCTACGCGGTCGCGGACCTGGCGGTCTGCCGCTCCGGGGCCATGACCATCACGGAGCTCACGGCGTGCGGCGTTCCGGCGATCCTGATTCCGTACCCCCACGCGGCGCGGGACCACCAGACGCAGAACGCGCGCGGCCTCGTCGAACGGGGCGCGGCGGAGATGATCGCGGACAAGGAGCTGACACCGGATAGTCTGGCCGACCAGATCGAGATCCTCTTCCGCGACGAGCAGCGGCTGCGGCGCATGGGCCGAAACGCGCGCGCCTTCTCGCGAACCAACGCCGCGGAGCGGATCGTTCGATCGATCGGGGAGCTGCCCGAGCTGAGTGCCGCGGGCTCCGAGTCCCCGAGCGGGGAATGAACGGACGAATTCGGAGGATCCATCTGATCGGAATCGGCGGGAGCGGGATGAGCGGGATCGCGGAGGTGCTTCTGAACCTGGGGTATGAGGTGTCCGGCTCGGACGTGAAGGAGGGCGAAGTCGTGGCCAGGCTCCGGGAGCTGGGCGCGCGCGTCGCGGTCTCCCACGACGCCACGCACGTCGAGGGGGTGGACGTCGTCGTCGCCTCGACGGCGATCGAGGAGTCGAACCCCGAGATCCAGCGCGCCCACCTGCTCGGCATCCCGGTGATTCCGCGGGCCGAGATGCTCGCCGAGCTGATGCGGATCAAGCACTCGGTCGCGGTCGCGGGGGCGCACGGAAAGACGACCACGACCTCGATGGTGGGCGAGATCCTCGCGCGCGGCGACCTGGACCCGACGGTGATCGTCGGCGGGCGCCTCATGGCGATCGGCGCCCACGCGCGTCTGGGACGCGGGCCGTACCTGGTCGCCGAGGCCGACGAGAGCGACGGCTCCTTCCTGCTTCTCTCGCCGACCATCGCGGTGATCACCAATATCGACGAGGAGCACCTCGATTTCTACAAGGGCTTGGAGGAGATCCGCGCGGCGTTCCTCCGCTTCGTCAACCGCGTGCCGTTCTACGGGACGGTCGTCCTCCCGATCGACGATCCGAACGCCGCCCTGATCCGCCACGACGTCAAGCGGCGCGTGCTGACTTACGGCTTCGGGACCGACGGCGACTTCGCGGGGAAGGACCTCGTGGTCGATTCCAAGGGCGTCCGGTTCCGGCTGGTCGCGCACGGTCGGGACGAGGGATCGATCGAGCTCAAGGTCGCCGGCGCGCACAACGCGAGGAACGCCCTCGCCGCGGCGGCGACAGCATGGGAGCTGGGCATCCCGTTCCCCACGATCCGCGCCGCGCTCCACGACTTCGCGGGCGTGGGCCGTCGTCTCGAGGTCCGCGGCGACGTATTGGGCGCGCTCTGGATCGACGACTACGGCCACCATCCCACGGAGATCGAGGCAGCGCTCCTCGCGCTCCAGGCCTCGTACGGCCGCCGGATCGTCGCCGTGTTCCAACCGCACCGCTACTCGCGCACGCAGGCGCTCCTCGATCGGTTCGCGCGGTGCTTCACGGGAGTGTCCGAGCTGGTGCTCCTCCCGATCTATCCCGCCGGGGAGAAGCCGATCGAGGGAGTCACCTCGGAGGCGCTGGCCGCCGCGGTGGAGGCGGCGGGCGGACCCCGCGTCCGTCGGGCCGCCTCGTTCGACGAGGCCGCGTGCCAGGTGGGGAAGGCGCTGAAGCGCGGAGATCTCCTCGTGACAATCGGCGCCGGCGACGTCTACCGGGTCGCCGAGATCGCCAGGGGGAAGAGTCGATGAGAGCCGGCTATCAAGAGCAGCCGACGTGGAAGAAGCCGGCGCGGCGGCGGCGGAATCGGAGAATCCTTCTGCTCGTCCTCGGCTCCGCGGCGGCCGCGCTCCTGCTTCCGCTTCTCGCGCGGCCGACGGCGCGCCTTCTGGGCGTTCTCCCCCCGTTTCGCGCGGGGGGCTTCGAGATCAGCGGCTATCTCTATCTCTCGCCCGAGGAGATCCGGGCTCAAATCCCGGTCCGCGAGGGAGCTTCCTTGTTCGGGATCGATCCCGCGAAAGTCGAGGCCGCGCTCCGGCTGCATCCGCGGATCGAGGACGCGCGGGTGACGCGAGCCCCGGGACGTCTCCGGGTGGAGATCCGGGAGCGCCGCACGTTCCTCCTCGTGAACGCCGGGACGCTCCTCGAGGTGGACGCCACCGGGACGATCCTCTCGCCGCTCGCGCGGGGCCTGGTCGCCGACCGGCCCGTCCTCTCGGGCGTGCCGTTTCCCACCGTGAAGCCGGGCGCGCACGTCACGAGCGCGCGCCTCGCCGACGTGCTGCGGCTCGTCTCGCTCCTCGAGGCCCCGGAGGTGGGGCTGGTCTCGGATATCTCGGAAATCATCTCGGAGGACCGGAACCGCGTGGTGCTTCGCACATCGCGCGATCAGATCCCGATCTATGTCGACCCGGAGCGCGTCACCTTGCCCGCCATGCGGGCCCTGGGCGCCGCGCTGCGGGACGTACGGGAACGCGACCGCCGTGTCCTCGCGGTCGACACGCGCTATCGGGATCAAGTCGTGGTGCGCTGCGCGCCGGGGGACAGCATGACCGTCGCGGCGCCGCGCTCGAAGGTCTAGGGAGGGCCGGGATGCCAGAAGGGAGAATGTACGCAGGCCTCGATATCGGCACCACCAAGATCAACGCGATCGTGGCGGAGTGGGACGAGGAGACCGACGGAATCAGGATCATCGGAGTCGGGACCGCGCCCTCGGACGGGCTGAAGCGCGGGGTCGTGGTGAATCTGGAGAAGACGGTCCGCTCGATCCAGCACGCCGTGGACGAGGCGCAGCGGATGTCGGGGCGGACGATCAAAGGAGTCTACGCGGGGATCGCGGGGGATCACATTCGCGGTATCAACAGCCGCGGCGTCATCGCGGTCGCGCGCAAGGACTCGGAGATCCGGCCGGGCGACGTGGCGCGCGTGACCGAGGCCGCGAAGGCGGTCGCGATCCCGACCGACCGCGAGATCCTCCACGTGATTCCGCAAGAGTACATCGTCGACGATCAGGACGGGATTCGCGACCCGGTCGGGATGTCGGGGGTCCGCCTCGAGGCGGAGGTCCACATCATCACCGGCGCGGCGTCGGCTTGCCGGAACCTGATCCGCGCCGCCGAGCGCGCCGGGCTCTATGTGGAGGAGTTGGTGCTCGAGCCTCTGGCCTCGGCGCACGCCGTCCTCACGCCCGACGAGCGGGACCTGGGCGTGGTCCTCCTCGACATCGGCGGGGGAACCACCGACGTCGCGGTCTTCTTCGAGGGCTCGATCCGCCACACGGCGGTGATCGGGCTCGGGGGCTCAAACATCACGAACGATCTGGCCATCGGTCTCCGCACGCCGGTCGAGCGGGCAGAGGCGCTCAAGCTCACCTGCGGGTGCGCGCTCACCTCGATGGTGCGCCAGGAAGAGTCGGTGCGCGTGCCGAGCGTGGGAGGGAGACCGGATCGGGACATCTCGAGGCACATGTTGTCGATGATGATCGAGCCGCGCGTGGAGGAGATTTTCGCTCTGGCAAGCAAGGAGGTGCGGAAGAACCACGTCGCCGACCTGCTCGGCGCGGGTGTGGTCCTGACCGGCGGCGCGTCGTCGCTGCCCGGGATGCCCGAGCTGGCGGAGCAGGTTTTCGACCTGCCCGCACGCCGCGGAATCCCGATCGGTTTCAGTGGATTGACGGAAGCGGTTTCCAATCCCCGGTTCGCGACCGGAGTCGGCCTGGCGATGCACGCATTGCTGCACGACGCCAGGCCAAGGGCGGCGGAGGGGGGAGTCATCGGTCGGATCTCGGTGGGACTCCGACGTTGGATCGAGGAGCTGGTCTAGGACCGGCGCAAAACCAGGGAGGCTAGAGTCGAATGTTCGAGCTGATCGATGATGATGACAAGGATTCGTTGGCGGCATCGATCAAGGTGATCGGCGTCGGAGGGGCCGGTGGGAACGCGGTCAACCGGATGATCGAGGCGGGGTTGAGGGGCGTCGAGTTCATCGCGGCGAATACCGACGCGCAGGTTCTGGATGCGTCGCTCTGCCCGAAGAAGCTCCAGCTGGGCACGGGCCTCACGAAGGGCTTGGGCTCGGGCGCGAATCCGGGCGTCGGGCGGGAGGCGGCGGAAGAGGAAGAGGCCCTCATCTCCGAGGCGCTCGAGGGCTCCGACATGGTGTTCGTGACTGCCGGGATGGGCGGCGGCACCGGGACCGGCGCCGCGCCGGTCGTGGCGCGCATCGCCCGATCGCTGGGAGCGCTCACCGTGGCGGTGGTGACGCGCCCCTTCGAGTTCGAGGGAAGGAAGCGGGCGCAGATCGCCGAGGAGGGGCTCCGCGAGCTCCGGGAGAAGGTGGATACCCTCATCGTGATCCCGAACCAGCGGCTTCTCGCGATCGTCGAGAAGCACACGCCGCTCCGCGAAGCGTTCAAGGTCGCGGACCAGGTGCTCCACCACGCGACGAAGGGCATCTCCGACCTCATCACGGTTCCGGGTCTGGTCAATCTCGACTTCGCCGACGTCAAGACGGTGATGGCCGAGCGCGGAAACGCCCTCATGGGCGCGGGGCACGCGACCGGCCCGAACCGGGCGTACGAGGCGGCCCAGGCCGCGGTCTCGAGCCCGCTGCTCGACGAGATCTCGATCTCGGGTGCCGAGGCGCTCCTCGTGAACGTGACGGGCGGCGAGTCGATGACGCTGCACGAGATCAATGAAGCGGTGACGGTCGTCGTCGACGCGGCCGGCCACGACGCGAACGTGATCTTCGGCGCGGTGATCGACGAGTCGATGGGCGATTCGCTTTCGATCACGGTGATCGCGACCGGGTTCGGCAAGGGCGACGCCAAGGCGAAATCGGCCGAGCAGCTGCGCGCGATGACGAGTCCGAGGATCTACGAAATCGAGCCGCGCGAGCGGGCGGTGGCGCGCCCGCCGGTCGTGGTCCGGCCGGCTGCCCGCGAGGAAGACGTCGAGCCCGAGGAAGCGCCGGGTCCGGCTCCGACGGCAAGGCCCGCATTCCGGATGGCGCCCTCCACCACGCGGCGTCCCTTCGGCGGACGTGCCATCACGAAAGAGAACATGGATGTCCCCGCGTTCATGCGGAAGCAGATGGATTAGGGAGTTTCCCCTGCTGGAAGGGGATCCCCCGCCAGGGGGCGGGGTGTAGGGGTGGGGTGGGGAACGTGCAGCGCGTCCGGAGCTAGATCGCCCGGGCGCGCTGCGTTGCTTTTTGGCCCATGTTCTTCTGCACGGAGCCGGTGCGGAGGCACCGCGTGCAGACGCGGATCCGTTTCGGCCGTCCCGCGACGAGCGCGCGAACCGTCTGGAGATTTACCTCCCAGCGCCGCTTGGTCACGTTGTGGGCGTGGCTGATGTTCTGCCCGTGCTGAACGCCCTTGCCGCAGATGTCGCAAACTCTCGCCATGAATTCCTCCAGTGTGAAGAGCGCGCCAGTTTACTCGATCCGACCCTTCCGCCGCAACGGTTCGGCCCGTTTCGCAGCGCCACACTGAGATCCCGCCCCGTGCGGTTTGCCCCATTCGACGAGGGCGACCTGCACGGGGCCGCACCGCGCCTGGAGCCAAAAATCGAGCCTCACGCCGCGCGTATCCCATTGCCATTTAGCTAATTGCGGGAGCCGGCCACAACCCCTGGCACATCGGTTGCGTCCTATGGTGTGGAAGAAACTTGACGCGCGACGCGGTGCCGGGGGGCGAACAAGAGTGAAGGCGTTCCATCGCAGCGGCTTCACGCTGGTCGAGATCATGGTCGCGGTCGTGGTGGCCGGCGTCCTGATGGCCGCCGGGCTTCCCTCGTTCATTCATTTCTCCCGCTCCCTCTCCCAGAAACAAGCACGCGACCTCCTCGAAGGATCGCTCCGACTCGCCCGCCAGCAGGCCGTGACCTCCCACCGGCCGATCGTGGTGGCGTTCGGAAACGGGATCTCCACGGCGGGCGTCACGACCTACAGCGTCCACACCGACGTGAACGGCGATCGCGTCAAGCAGATCGGTGAGCCATGGAAGTCGTTCACGCTGCCGGGCGGTACCCAGCTGACGTCGGTCTCGCTCTCGCCGATCGATTCCGTGATCTTCGACTCGAGCGGCGCGCTCGCCCCGAGCGTCACGGGCGGATCGGTCGTCGTCGGCGGCCAAAGCGGCGACCTCGACACGCTGCTCATCTCGGCGACCGGCCTGGTCTACCGCCCATGACGCGCCGAGCCCAATCCGGCTTCACGCTCGTCGAAGTGCTCGTGGCGCTGATGGTGTTCGTCATCGGCATCCTGAGCATCGCGGCCATGATGCCGTCGGGGTCTCGCAGCGTGAACCGGTCGGGGGACGAGACGCGCGCCTCGGAGTTGGCCTCCGCGCGCGCGGAGCGGCTGCTCTCCACCAGCTACGCCGACCCGGACTTAACGGCGGGGTCGCATCCCGATCCCGCGAATCCCTACGACGGAAAATATTACGTGAGCTGGTCCGTGCAGAACGACCAGCCGATGGCTCAGTGCAAGAGAGCCACCGTGGACGTGCGCTGGCCGACGGCGCTCTCCGCCCCGGGCGCGAGCGTCGTCATCGTGGTTCCGAGATCGGGAGGCTGACGTGAATCGGGTCGATCGACAGAGGTGGGCGCGCCCGGCTCGCGGATACACGCTCGTCGAGCTCATGGTCACGATGACGATCCTGAGCGCCGTCTTGGCCGCGGTCTACTACTCGTTCTTCCGCGCGCAGTCGAGCGCGCGCCGGACCGAGCGGGTCGTGGATGCCCGGCAAGGCTCCCGCGCTGCGCTCCAGCTGATCGAGCGGGAGGTCCGGATGGTCGGCTCGGGCTGGGGCCGGATTCCGATCTACGGCGCGCTGAACGGCTCCCCGATGACGATCCACGCCTTGGTGCCGGGCTTCACGACCGCCGCCGGGAACGATTCCCTGGAGCTCCTCGGCGGCTGGGACGCGTGCACGACGCTTCGCGCCCCGATGACCACCCCGAGCTCCGGATCCCCGATTCCGTGCGACAGCACGACGGGGTTTCGCGCCGGCGACTTCGTTCTCGTCACGAACGGATCCACC
Source organism: Candidatus Eisenbacteria bacterium (assembly GCA_005893305.1). NCBI lineage: Bacteria > Candidatus Eiseniibacteriota > Candidatus Eiseniibacteriota bacterium. The sequence goes on from VBOZ01000017.1 coordinate 135,224, forward strand.
GCGCACATCTTCCAGGTCACGGCGGTGCCGAATGCGCCGGCGGATCTGGTGCACGACGCCTCCTCGATCTACAACATGGCGGGAGGACACACGAACTGGCCCGTCGGCGGCTACCCGACCGGCTCGCGCGTCTATCGGGTCACCTGGGTGACCTACAAGGTGGACGCCACGGGCTTCAGCACGCCCTGCCTGACACGCAGGGATCAGGGATCCGCGGCCCAGGTCGTGGCGACCGACGTGAGCGCGTTCCACGTCTGGTACCTGATGCAGGACCTCACGGAGACGCGCGACCCGGTTGATTTCAACGGAATCGACAAGATCCGTCCGGTCATCGCAACGCAGGTGGCCGATCGTGGATCACCGTACCTCGCCGACTCGGTGTGGACGCTGGTCCGACCACGAACCTTCTAAGAGGGGGGCCGTCATGTTGAGCCGACCGATTTTGAGCGCCAGGGACGGCGAACGGGGATTCGCGCTGATCAGCGCGCTTCTCGTCGTGCTGCTGGCGTCCATTCTCGGCGCGACGTTCATGTCGGCGGTCACCGGGGAGCGGGCGATGTCGTCGAACGTGCACATCGCGCGGGGCGCTCTGCTCTCGGCCGACGCAGGGGTGCGCGTCACCCAGCAGACGATGGCCAACATGGCCAAGGCGAAGCTCGACAGCCTCGTCGGCGCCTGGAGCGGCGTGGGCCCGATCATCTCGAATCCTCAGGGTCTCTTCCCGACGGGCGTCATCACGACCACCGGCACGAACCCGAGCTTCACCGCGCAGGCGAAGATCGCCTTCACGGACAGCTCGCTCCAGCCTACGGCGCAGTCCTACGACTACACGTACACGACGAACGCGACAGGGGGATTTGGCTCGACCGGATCCCGCTCGGTCCAGACGACCGGGGTCCTCCGCGTGAGCTGCTCCCGCGGCTCCTTCGCGGACTTCCTGGTCTTCACGAACGTCCACCTCTCGCCGGGCGGGAATCAGGTCTGGTTCACGTCGAACACGCGGTTCGACGGACGGGTGCACACGAACACGGAGTACCGCTTCGCGTACGCGCCCCAGTTCCAGGACCTCGTGACGAGCGTCAACAACGATGCCTGGTACAACAACGCGGGGAGCCCGGTCGAGCTGAATGCCGACAACAACGGCTCCGTCGACGTCCCCGGGTTCTTCGGCGGGTTCGACCGCGGCGAGCCGGCGATCACGCTGCCGGCCAACAGCTACAGCCAGCAGAACGCGGCGCTCGGGCGGAATCCGTCCGACACGACACCGCCGAGCAACAGCGACATCAACAACGCGCTCGGCCTCGGCTGGGGCGGCAGCCCGCCGCCCACCGGGGTCTACGTGCTCCACTCCGGGAGCTCTCTGAACGGCGGGATCTACGTTCAGGGGAATCTCGACCGGATGACGACCAGCCTCGACGCGTACGGCCGCCAGGTCTACACGATGAAGCAGGGTGGCACGACGACCTCGATCACCGTGGACAAGAGCACCAACTCGACGCGCGTCTCCGTGGGCGCCTCCTCGACGGACTACACGGGCGTCCCCCTGGGCGTCGCATACGTGAAGGGGACGGTGAGCGATCTGCGCGGACCCGACCGCGTGGGCGGGAGCCCTCCGCCGGCGATCGCACGGGACACGCAGCTCCTCCTCGCCGCGACCGGCGACATCGTGATTCAGCGCGACCTGACGTACGAGGGCTACCCGAACAGCCAGAACGTGTTTGGGATCTACTCCAGCGGCGGCAGCGTGCGCGTCGGCGGCACGGCGCCCGACAACATGAACCTGGACGCCTTCGTGATGGCCACGGGCGCCGCGGGGTCGTTCACCGTGGACGGCTACGGGAGCGGCTCGTCGCGCGGAACGTTCAACCTCCGCGGCGGGATGGTCGAGAGCTACTACGGGGCGTTCGGCACGTTCAACTCCACGACCGGCCAGCAGGCGACCGGCTACGGCAGAACTTTCATGTACGACCGCCGGGGAATCATCCCCCCGTACTACCCGGTGACGAACCGCTTCACCGCCAACGCGCCGAGCGCTCGGACGCTGGCTTGGAGGGAATTGTAGATGAGCCCGCAGGGTAAGGATCATCCCGGCAATCGCCGGAAGGCCGCTTCCGCGCCGGACGAGCCGACGGTGGCACAGTCGACGGGAGCGCCGCTGATCATCGCGATCGTCCTGATCGCCGCGATCGCGATCGGGATCGGCTACTCGCTCTTCAAGGGAAATCACGAGCCGACCGGGATCGCGATGCCCGCCGGGACGGCGATGGACTCGGCGCCCGGGCAGCCGGTCGGAACGATCGGCTCGGCCGCGCCCGCGGACAGCGCCCGCCCGGAAAAGCCTGTCAGCTACGGAGCGAACACGCTGATCAACTGATCGGCGAGGCCGCGCCCGGCGGGTCGGAGCGCGGCGCCGGTTTGACTTGAGTGGCGTACGCCGCCTAGCATCGCGGCGATGGCCTCCTTGACCGATTCGGTTCGCTTCTTGAAAGGCGTGGGCCCCGAGATGGCCGGCAGGCTCGCGCGCCTCGGGATCCACACGATCCGGGACCTCCTCTTCCACGTCCCGACGGGATACCGCGACCGCAGCGCGACCGTTCCCATCTCGCGCCTCGCGGCCGGCGCCGAGGCTTCGATCGTGGCGACCCTCGCCGACCTCCGAGCGCGTCCCTTCCGGGGGAGGCGGAATCTCTCGGGGACCCTCCGCGATGAGACCGGATTCGTACGGGTCACCTGGTTCAATCAGCCCTATCTCGCCTCGACGCTCCAGGTGGGGGAGCGATACCACTTCTCCGGCACGGTCCAGGCGTTCCGCGGCCTCGAGCTCCACAACCCCGAATTCGAGCCGGTCGATTCGACGGACGGGCACCTGCACGTGGGGCGTGTCGTTCCGCGTTACGCCCTGACGGAAGGGGTGGTCGAGCGATGGCTCCGCGCGCGGGTGCGCGGCGCGCTCGACGACCTCCCGCGCATCCCCGACGTGGTTCCCGAGGAGTGGAGGTCCCGTTGCGGGGTGCCGCCGCTCGCGCAGGCCCTCGAGGAAGTCCACTTTCCTCCGCGCCCCGAGGACGCGGAGCCGGCGCGCCGGCGCCTGGCGCTGGAGGAGCTTCTAACCCTCCAGGTTGCGCTCCAGTTCGCCCGGCGGAACCACAGGAAGGGGAGCCGCGCTCCCGCGCTCGATCGAGGCGCGGCGGCGGCGGCGGGCTTCATCGAGGGCCTCCCGTTTCCGCTCACGCCGGCCCAGCGGCGGGCGGTGGATGCGGTCGGCGCGGATCTCGATCTCGAAACACCGATGCGTCGTCTTCTCCTCGGCGATGTCGGCTCGGGGAAGACCGTGGTCGCGCTGGCCGCCGCCGTGCGTGCCGTCGGAGCGGGGCAGCAGGCGGCGATCCTCGCGCCGACGGCCCTTCTCGCGGAGCAGCACGCGGCCACCGCGTCGCGCTTCCTCGCGGGCACCGGCATTTCGTTCGGGCTCCGCACGGCCGCCACCCCGCCGGCGGAGCGGCGCCGCCTCGAGGCCGGGTTTCAGTCGGGCGAGATCCCGATCGCCATCGGAACGCACGCGCTTCTCGAGCGCGACGTCTCATTCCGGTCCCTCGCGCTCGTGGTGGTCGACGAGCAGCACCGCTTCGGGGTACGCCAGCGGATCACGCTGACGCGGCGCGGCGACGCGCGGGCGTCGGCCCACCTCCTCGTGCTGACCGCGACCCCGATCCCCCGCAGCCTGGCGATGACCCTCTACGGCGACCTCGATCTATCGATCCTGGACGAGAAGCCGCCCGGGCGCGTGCCGGTCGAGACGAGGTCGATCGACGGCGACCGCCCCGGCGCTTTGGTGGACCTCCTCCGGGACGAGGTCGCGGCCGGAGGAAGCGCATTCGTCGTCTACCCGGTGGTCGAGGAGAGCGAAACCCTCGACCTGAAGGCGGCGACCGCGATGGCCGCGAAGCTCTCGAAGACGGCCGCCCTCGGCGCGGCCGGCGTCGCGCTGGTGCACGGGCGCCTCAAGGCGGAGGAGCGGCGCGACGCGCTCGAGCGCATCCGAAGCGGCCAGGCCCGCATCCTCGTCGCGACAACGGTCGTGGAGGTGGGGCTCGATATTCCGGAGGCGACCCTCATAGCGATCGAGCACCCGGAGCGCTTCGGGCTGGCCCAGCTCCATCAGCTCCGCGGCCGCGTGGGGCGGGCCGACCGGCCGGGGCGCTGCGTCCTCGTCCGGGGCAAGGGAATCGGGGCCCTGGCGAGGAAGCGGCTCCAGATATTTCAAACGGTCTCGGACGGCTTTCGGCTGGCCGAGGAGGATTTGAGGCTCCGCGGTCCGGGTGAGATACTCGGGACGTCGCAGCACGGATTTCCGGAGTTCCACGCCGCTGACGTGACCCGCGACACGGACCTGATCGAGGCGGCCCGCGAATGGGGCCGCCTCCTTCTCGAGCAGGGGGAAACCGAGGGCGGCGGGCCGGGTCTCAAGGCGTGGATCGAGGCGCATTTCGCCGGCGCCGATCGCTATCTGGGAAGCGGGTAGAAAAATGGCCAAAGATGCAGGGCGAGCGGCCGATAGACGGATCGAACGGGCCTCGACCCGTAGCCTTGAGGAGCGGAACGCATGACCCTCGTATGCCCGAAGTGCAGCGCGCGGTATAACATCCAGGACTCGCTCATCCCTAACCAGGGTGCCCGCGTGAAGTGCAAGAAGTGCGAAACGGTGATGACCATTCCGCCCCCGGTGATGGAGCTGGCGCCCCAGGATCTGGAGCTCATCCCGCCGCCGGAACCGGTGCCGTCACCTAGACCATCGTCGATGCGCCGGTCCCCGACGCCCAGCGCTCCGTCGCCGCGGTCCGCGCCGCCGGCTCCAGCCGCGCCGCCGCCGCCGGCGTCGATCCGGGTGCCCGACGCCCCGTTCGAGCGCGGCTTCGTAGCCGAGCGGGCTCCCGTCGAATCCGTCGAGTCGGAGATCGTGGTCGATCGGCCGTTCGAAGGCACAGCGAACCTTCCACCGGCCGATCCCGATTTCGAGCGAGGCGGGGCGCCGCCGTCGCGTAGCTCCGAGCCGCCGTCGCGAAGTTCCGAGCCGAAGCCGAGGACCCCGCAGCCCCTCCCCGGCATCGACACCTCGTTGGCGATGTCCGAGCCGGCCGTCGCGGCCGAGGAGCGCCCGATGTCGATCCCGGTGCCGGAGGCCCCTCCGCGTGCAGCCGCCTCGTTCGAGGCGCCCGCTCCCGCGCCCGCGGCCGAGTCGACCTCGCCCGCCCCGGCCGGGACGCCGATCCCCGCCGGCCTGTCGCCGGACGATCAGTCGAAACACGAGAAGGCTCGCCGCCTCGCCCGCGTCCTCGCGTCCGACATCGCGATCTATAACCGCGAGAAACGGGACCGGGGCATCCGGGAAGGGAACCTCGTCGCCATGCTCGGCTACGAGATCAAGAAGTCGTGGGAGATCTACAAGGAGCGCGTCGGAGCGGAATTCGCCAACTCGACTCCCTACTTCCGAGACGCTCTGAACGAGATGCTCGCCGAGGGTAAGAAGATCTTCTAGGAGTCCCGGGCTTCCGGACCCGCTCGCCCCCGCTTCGCCAGTCGCGTCACCCCGCCCCAGATCCCGCCGAGAAGCAGGATCGAGCCCGCCGTTCCGACCGTGGCCGCGGGCGAGAGCCAACCTCGCTTCAACATCAGGCCGAGAACCCCGGCGCTGGCCAAGACGCCGGCCCGGGCCAGGAAATCCCGAAGCGCGAAGACGCGAGCCCGGGCCTCGGGACCGACCGACTCCTGAATGGCGGATTCCGTCGTCACGAGAAGAAACGCGATGAAGACTCCCGCGAAGAACGCCGCCGCGGCGAGCGCGGCCGTGTCCTTCAATGCAGCGAAGGAGAGAAGGGCCAGGCCCGCGCCGGCCAGCCCAATGCCGATCCGCGCCTCGGCCGATCCGGCCTTCCCGCGCCATGCGAGCAGGAGCGTGCCCGCGACCATCCCGGCGGCGGCACACCCGAGGGCCGCGCCGAGCCCCGAGATCACGCCGCCCCCCCGCCGCGCGATCACCATCGGCATCGAGACGTGGAGCGCCCCACCCGCCACCCAGAGCAGCGCCACGGTCCCGATCGATCCGAGGACCCGCGGCGATGCGAGCGCGATCGAGGCCCCCTCGCGGACGTCGCGCGCCAGCGCGCCGTAGATGCGAAGGGGTCCGCCGTCCAGGCGAGGGCGCGTCCGGGGCTCTATGCGGATGAACGCCAGCGCCGCCACCGAGACGAAGTAGGTCGCCGCGTCGAGGACGAAGCCGATCCTCCACCCGGACCTCTGGATCAGCGCTCCCGCCAGGAACGACCCGGCGATCGTCGCGAGAATTCCCGCCAGGGTGGCCAGCGAATTCGCCTCGACCAGGGAGTCTTGCGGCACCAGCTCAGGGAGAATCGCCGACCGCGCCGGGAGGAAGAACGCGTTCACCAGATAGAGGAGGAAGATGAGCGCGAACGCGGCCGGGAGCCCATGCCATTCGACCGCGGGGATGATCGCGAGGACGAGGAACCCGCGCAGGGCGTCCGAGACCAATAGCGTCGTGCGCGTGTTCCAGCCGTCGACCAGCGCGCCGATCCAGGGGCCAAAGAGGATCGCGGGGAGGAAGCTCGCGACGGGGATCCACGCAAGCTCGGGTGCCGGGTTCTTCGGATCCGAGGCGCGCTCCATCACGAGGGCGAGGAGCGCCAGGTAGGTGAAGCGATCCCCGAAGATCGAGACGAGCTGCCCGATCCAGAGAGCGCGGAAGCTGGGAAGCCGGAAGAGGCGGAGCGGAACCGCTCCGCCCATCAGCGGACGGCCGCTACGAGCGGAGCGGTCTCGGGAAGCCCGGTCGGGCGAGGCCCGGGCGCTCCGCCCGCGCGCGCCGGATCTGCCAGCGTCGTATAGATCGTCTCGAGGCGATCCACGATCCGCTCCCACCCGTAGGCGCGCGCGGTCTCGATCCCGCGTTCGCCTATTCGGGCGCGCAGCGCGGGGTCCTTGAGGAGGCGGCGAAGGGCCGATGCCAGGGCCGCGGGGTCTCGCGGCGGCGCCAGGAGCCCCTCGTCTCCGTGCGTGAGCACCGTCCGGTAGCCGGCGAGGTCGGTCGCCACGATCGGCACGCCCGAGGCCATCGCTTCGAGGAGTACGAGGCCAAAGCTCTCTCCCTCTCGGGCGGGCGAGCAGAAGATGTCGGCCGACGCGTAATACCGCGGCAGCCGCTCGTGCCCGACCTTTCCCTCGAAATGGACCCTTCCCTCGAGCGGACCGTGGGCAAGCCGCTCCACTTGCCCGCGCAGCCCGCCGTCTCCCACGAGGATCAATCGGAACTCCATCCCCTCCCGCGCGAGCTCCGCGCAGGCGTGCATCAGGTCGGGGAGCCCCTTTCGGGGGTCGAAGCGACCGACGAACAGGATGTTCCGCACGCCGTCGTCGAAGCGCTCGAGCCGGGGCAGGTCCGGGCGAAACCGCGCGTGATCGACCCCGTTCGGGACGATTTCGAGCGGGCCAGGGAAATAGCGCTCAACGCACCGTCGCGCCGTCTCGGACACGGCGAGGGTTTGATCGATCCTCCGGTAGAGGGGGAGGAGCGGTCCGCGGAACATTCGAAACGGAATGTCCGAGGACACCGAGGAGTGAAACGTTCCCACGACGGGACAGCGCGCGAGTCGAAGCGTCAGGAGCGGGAGCACCGGGGAGAGCGGGCAGTGCGTGTGGATCACGTCGAAGCGACCCTGCTCGAGGATCCCCGCGAGCCGGCGCGGGAGCCCCATGCCGACCGTCATGTTGTTCTCGGCGCCGTTGTAGGGAATGACCAGGTTCCGCCCGATGCGGATCACGCCAGGCTCGTCGGGAACGCCTTGGGCGAAGCGGGAGGTCACGATCGTCACCTCGTGCCCGCGGGCGCGCAGCACGCGCACGGTGGCGTCGACGTGCTCGGTCACGCCGCCCACCGCGGGGTGATACGCCTGGCTGACGACGGCGATCCTAAGCGGCATCGACTCCCCAGATGGGGCGGAAGATGCACCACTGGGTCACGTGGGCCGCGATGTTTCGCTCCTGGGCCCGCGCGACGCCCGCCGTGAGGCGGCGCAAGTCCTCGTGGAGCGGCAGGTCGAAGTCCGGCTCATCCAGGCCGTCGAACGTGAATTCGTGATCTCCGCTTGGCCCGCGCACGGCGTGGCCGTGGAGAATCGGCACCCGGGCGCGCCGCGCGAGGATCGCGGGGCCGGCGGGGAAGGGGACGCGGCGGCCGAAGAAGTCCGCGGGCAGCGAGCGGGAATAGACGTCGCCGTCCACGAGGAGCGCCAGGACCTCGCCGCCCCGGAGCGCTTTGACGAGCGGCGCGAAGCCGTCCTCGAGCGTGGTGACCCGGATCCCCGCGCGTTCCTTGAGCGCGCGCACCTGGCGGGCCAGGAGGGGGTGGATCTGCACTCCCGTCACCGTGTGCATCCGGAGCCCGAGCCGCGTCAATCCGACGCCGACGATCTCCCAGTTGCCCAGGTGCGGCATCGCGAGGATGGCGCCCCGTCCCCGCGCGATCGCGCGGTACAGGAGCTCGGTGCCCGAGACCCGGAAGGTGGAGCCGGCCGGCAACGCGAGGGCCGTGGAGCGGCCCAGATATTCCATCCAGCCCCGATGGTGGGACTCGAACATGCTCCGCGCCGCGCGCCCGCGCGCCTTCGGGTCGGCGAGGCCAGGGTGTCCGCAGGCGGCGATCCGCGCCAGGTTCTCCAGGACGGCGGAGCGGCGGCCGGGGCTCAGGCGATACTGGAGCGCGGCGAGCGCCCGCGCGAACGCGCGCTGGGCGAATGGAGGCAATGCCGCCGAGGTCGATTGGATGGCGTTGAGAATTAATCGCGGGAGCACGGCCGAGTCGGGTGGGTCCGCTACGCCTGAAGCCGTCAAGCGGCTGACGCTACAGCAAGCCCGATCGGGGTGTCAAGAATGCCACCGGAACGGGGTAAGTCGGGCCGAATCCGTTGACTTGCCGCGCGGCGCTGCCTAGAGTGGCGGCTGGGTTTCACCCAACGGTGGATCGATTCAGCCGCAGGCTACGGCAGCTTCTCTTCGTCCGTGGACTTCGGCTCGAAGAGCCCATCCGCGGTCTCCAGAGCGTGGAGACAGGGGCAGCTCACTCCCTCGGCCGCGTGCGGGCAGAACGGATACACTCGATTGTCGCGCCGGCAATATACTTCGGGCGCGCGCCGCGCGAGAAACCAAGGGGCGGGTGACACGGTTGTCCGCTTCAAGGGTGATTCTCCCGGGCCCCAGGCCCTTTGAGTGAAGCAGCACCTCCCGGCCAGTTCGGATCGGTCGGGCTTCAGCTAGGAAGCATGTGCAACACCCATGCCATGGATGACGCGGTCGCGGTGAAGTCGTGGGGGGGACCATGCCGAGTCAGAAATTGGTGCGCTGTGAGATCCGGCGGCCAGGAAGCTCGAGAGACGGAACCGTCAGGTACGTTCCGCTCGAGATTTTCGGCCTCTGGGAATACCTGATGCGGACGAAGCACGAGTTCGAGGTTGCCGGCAACGTCGCCTCGCTGTGGATCGACGTGGACGAGAATCCCGAGGTCGCGTATGGCGAGGAGCAGTACGAGCGCGTGACTGAGGTGATGCTCCTGCGCTACTCCGAGCGCGACGGGATGTTCGGGAAGGTGAGCCGCTATTTTCCGACCGAGGAATATCCGGAGCTCAAAAAGCTGCTCCTGAGCCACTACGAAAGCGTCCGCGAGCCCGGGGCGCCAAGCCTGCAAATGAAGGAGCGCAACGGGATCTGGATCAAGCGCGAGCCGCGCCTTATCTAGGGCAAACTGCTGTCCCCCTTGCACTCCGCACGGCGCGGCCCGCGACCGCCGGCTGGGGTCAGCCCGTCAGCACTAGCCCAAATCCTAATTTGTTTATTTAGAATAAGTTAACAGCCCACCCCTCCCGCCGCGCCACCCGCAACCGCTTCTCCAGTTGGCACATATCGTGCTGGCCCACGCGATGGGCCGGCGCAGAGTCCTACCTCAAGGCTTTCCGCGCCAAATTCAAAACAGGCAGTCCACATTCAGCGAGGAGCGCCGACATGGTCGTCGTCAGCTATTCGGGACGCGAGATCAACGCGAAGATCGTCTATTACGGCCCGGGTCTGAGCGGGAAGACGACCAACCTCGAGAAGATCTACGACAGCGTCCCGGAGACGAACCGCGGCCGGATGGTCTCCATGAAGACCCAGACCGACCGGACGCTCTTCTTCGACCTGCTTCCCCTCGACCTGGGCGAGCTCCAGGGAATGAAGACCCGCTTCCTGCTCTACACCGTGCCGGGTCAGGTCTATTACAACGCCACGCGAAAGCTGGTCTTGAAGGGCGTCGACGCGCTTGTGTTCGTGGCCGACTCCTCGCCCGAGAAGATGGCGGAGAACCGCGAGAGCTTGAGCAACCTCGATACGAACCTCAAGTCGTACGGGCTCGATCTGAAGACGATCCCGTGGGTGATGCAGTTCAACAAGCGCGACCTTCCGAACGCGCTCTCCGTCGCCCAGATGAACAAGGAGCTGAATCGCAACAACGTGCCGACCTACGAAGCGCAGGCGGCATCCGGCGTCGGCGTTTTCGAGACCCTGCGGGGAGTCTCGAAGCTGCTTCTGACCAAGATTTCCAAGGATGTGATCGATCGCGATCGGGGAAGCCTTGCCGCGTCGCCTCGGGTCAAAGCCGAGGATGCGAAGCAAAAGCCTGCGGCCGTCGAGGAGGCCCCGACCCAAACTTCCGAATCCGCGTCGGGCCGCGGGAAGCTGATGCAATTCTTGAAGAGGGGAAAGGGGCAGGAGGCCCCGGAGAAGCCGGCGCGGGCTCCGGAGAAGGCGCCCGCCGAGGAGATCCCGATGCTGTCGGAGGACTCGCTGGTCGAGGAGTCGCTCTCCGGCGGCGCGTTCAAGCCCCCCGCGAGCATGCAGCCCGACGAGGGCGTGCTCACGAAGGATGATCTCGTTCCGATCCGGGAGCCGGTGATCACCCGGCAGGACGACTCGGGCTCCGCGTTCGCGGCGGATGAGATCGAGCGGGAGGCGAGCTACGGCGGACGGTCCAGCTCCTCCCTCGTGGAGAGCTCCGGCGACACGCGACAGATCACGGTTCCGATCGAGCTGGCCTCGCTGCCGGCCTCGGGCAAGATCAAGCTCGTCTTCGAGGTGAGGATCGAGGTCATGGACTCGACCTCGGAGACCAAGAAGGGAAAGAAGTCGTCGTCACGCGGCGGCTCGATGATGCGCGACCTGGAAGTCATCCCCGACTGATCTCCGCGGCGGCACCGAAACCGCCGCCGGCCGACAAATTCGACGAGAGGCCCGAGCGACCGGGCCTTTTTTGTTGACACCGTGGGAAGGCGCTTCCTAGGCTCCGCGCGTGGACCAAGCGATTCCCATTTCGGTGAGCGAGGGGCGTCTCGCGGATGACGCGGTCAACGGCGCGGAGAGCGTCGCGACGCCCGAGCAGCTGATTCGAAGCGGCGCCGGCTCCGAGGAAATTCTCGAAGTCGCGCGGACCTTCTCCGCGCAGGGCCGGCGCGATCTCGCGATCGACGCGCTGCGCCAGGGAATCCTCGCCCACCCGCGCTCTCCCGAGCTCCTCTCGCTGCTCGGCGATCTCCTCTCTCGCGCGGGCGCGTTCGAGGAGGCGGACCTCTATTTCCGCGGGGCCCTCGAGTCCGGTCCCCAGGTCGTCGAGGCGTGGTATCGCCAAGGACTCCATCTGGCGCGGCAAGGGATCGGGAACGGCGCGCGGCTGGCGTACGAGGAGGTCGTGCGTCTTGATCCCCGGCACGTTCGCGGATGGGTCAACCTGGGCGTCGTGCGCGCCGACTTGGGGGAGCGCGAGGTGGCCCTGGAGGCGCTCCACCGCGCCGTGACGCTCGATCCGGCCTGCGCGGAGGCGCACTCCAATCTGGGGATTCTCTACGCCGAGGCGGGCATGCGCGCCGACGCGGTCGAGGAATTCCGGAGAGCGGTATCGCTCAGCCCCGAAAGCTCGGAGGCCCACTTCAATCTCGGATGGGCGCTCCTCGGCGAAGATGACGTCGAGCAGGCCGAGTCGATGCTCGTTACCTCGGTCCGGCTCGATCCGACGAAGGTCGAGAGCCTTTACGCGCTCTCGCTGCTCCACCTCCGCGTGGGGGCGTACTCGCGCGCGGTGACGGAGCTGAAGCAGGCAATCGAGCTGTCCCCGGACGATGCCCGCCTCCATTACCACCTGGGCGTGGCCTACAACAACCAAGACGCGCCCGACCAGGCGATCCTCGCCCTGGAGAGCGCGGTCCGCCTGAAGCCGGACGATCCACGCGTTCACAGGCTCCTCGGCGTCGCCTATGACAAGAAGGAGCTGCCTCTCCGAGCCCGCGAGGCTTACCGCCGCGCCGCTGCGTTGAGCGGCTGAGCATGGCTGGCCGGATCGGCCGCGCGTTCGAGGCCGCCCGGCAAACCCCGCGCGGCGCCTTCGTTCCCTACCTGACCTCCGGATTTCCCGACATCGACGAATCGGACCGCCTCGCGTCGGCGCTCTGCGAAGAGGGGGCCGACGTGCTCGAGCTCGGCGTGCCGTTCAGCGACCCGCTCGCGGACGGTCCGGTGATCCAGCGCGCGACGCAGACCGCGCTCGCCGCGGGCGTCACCCTGGCCCACGTACTGGGGCAGGCCAGGCGGCTTCGCGCCCGGCACGAGACGCCGCTGGTCCTGATGACCTACCTGAATCCGGTCGTCCGATACGGGCCCCCGCGATTCGCGGAGGAAGCGCGCGACGCGGGCGTGGACGGCGTGATCCTCGTGGACCTCCCGCCGGAGGAAGAGCCCGGCCTCTGGGAGGGACTTCGGAAGTCCGGCCTCGACACGATCGCCCTCGTGGCCCCGACCACCGCCCCCGAGCGCGTCAAGCGGATCGCCGCCGAGGCCCGGGGATTTCTCTACGTCGTGGCGCGCCTCGGCGTCACCGGCGGGGGCGCGGCCGATCCCGCGGTCGCGGAGATGCTCCGCGCCTGCCGCGCCCACTCGCCCCTTCCGCGCTGCCTCGGTTTCGGGATCGGAAGAGGAAGCGACCTGGCCGCGTGGCGGGGATTGGCAGAGGGCGTCATCGTGGGGAGCGCGCTCCTCGAGGAGCTGCTCCGCGCCAAGGACGCGGCGGCGCGCGAGGCCAAGGCGCGCGAGTTTGCCCGGCACATCCGCGGGAAGCTCCCCGACCTGTCACCGTCGTGAGCGCGCTCACGCGCCTCTCGATCGTTCGGCCGCTCAACCTGATCGCGCTGTGGGGAGCGGCCGAGGCGGGCGCGCGCCTGGCGGGCGGGCCCGCGCTCGCGCCGGCGTCGCTCGCCCCGGCCCTCGCCGCGGCGTTCGGGTACGCGCGGAACGACGCGGTCGACGCCGCGGCGGATCGGACGAACCGCCCCGACCGCCCGATTCCCTCGGGCCGGCTCACCGCGCGATCGGCCCACGCGGTTGCCTGGATCTGCCTCGCTCTGGGCGCAGCATTGACCCTCTCCCAAGCCCTAAGGGCGACGCACGTCGCGCTCTACGCCATTGCCGCCCTCTCCCTCTACTTCTATAGCCCCTGGCTCAAGAATCGCGGCCCCTTGGGCCCTGCGGTGGTCGCGCTTCTGGGCGGGTTGGCGGTGCTCTGGGGTGGCTGGATCGGACCAGCCCCGGCCCGGTCCCTTGCCGCGGCCGCGCTCGCCTCGGCCGTCAGCTTCGCGCGCGAGTGCGCGAAGGACCTCGAGGATGTGGCGGGAGACGCCCCGGCCGGAAAGGGCACCTGGCCGGTCCAGGCCGGGGAAGGACCCCCTCGCCTGGCGCTCCGCATCGCGTCCGCCGCCGGCCTCCTCCTGATTCCGATTCCGTGGCTGCTCGGGCACGCGGGGGCGTGGTACTTGGCACTCTCGCTCGGGGTCGCCGCGCCGATTCTCGCCTGGTGCATCGTGCTTCCGCCTCTCGACGCCGTCGCCGCGCGGCGCACGACGCGTGCGCTCAAGGTCGCGCTCTTGGCCGGCGTTGTAGGACTTTGGCTGGGGGCGACTCCGGCTTAATCCGAGCGCGCTCGCGCTCGCGCTGGCTCAATCCAACCTCGTTTTCAAACGCGCGGCGCTGCGCGTCCTTCCGCCCGATTCTCCGTTCAGATGGAACCTTCTCGTGCCGATTAAGGAGCCGAATGGGAAGTGGCGACGGGCGCCGGATTGCCCGGACGATCGCACTCCCGAGAGCAAACCGGCCCTGGCAGGATGCCGGGGAGAACGAGGGCACGATGCTCCTCCTGACCCGAAAGCTTGGCGAGAACATTCGAATCGGGGACGACGTGAAAATTACGATCGTCGAGGTCAAAGGGAATCACGTGAAGCTGGGGATCGACGCGCCCCCGAGCGTGAAGGTCCATCGCGAAGAGATTTACGAGCGCATCCAGCAGGAGAACCGTCGGGCGCAAGCGCTCAAGGCGGATGGCGGGGTCGCACCGGCGGCCGGAAACTCGGGGGCAGGTCCGAGTCCCACGCCGGGGAACGGCGGAACGCCGGCCGTGGGAAATCCGGATCCCGGGGATCGCGGTCAGGAGAAGAAGCCTTGAGGACCCCCGCACTCGCGAACGACGGGCGCGCGTGAATCTGCCCCGGGGAGGGGACTCGTCGGAGATCGACCGCTGGCTGGAGCGCGGCGAGGAGGTGCTGGCCCTCTTCGATTGCGCGCTCCGCGGGTGCCGCGAGGAGAACCGCATCATCACCGAGCAAGCCGTCCTCGACCTCATGGGCCGGCTCGATCCGAAGGGAAGAGAGGCGGGCGGCAGGGTTCTCGCCCATTTCGACGCCTGTCTCTCCGATCTGGAACAAGGTGATTTCGAGGCGGCCTTCGAGGCGCTCTTGGACTTGAAGGAAAGTTGGGTCGAAGCGATGGCAACGCTTCGGAGGGATCGCAGCCGTGCCTCAAACCTCCACTAAGCAGAGTGCGGTGCCGGTTGCCGAGGCGTCCGACGTGGCGCACCTCCGGAGGGTGCAGCGCGCCAGGCGCCGCATCAGCGAGCACTATTACGACCGCCCCGAAGTCCGCCGGACCCTGGTCTCCCTGATCCTCCGCCGGGTGCGGCGCACCGACACCAAGTAACCGCCCCGGTTTCGAATCCCCTTGACCGTCCGCGACGGTCACTGGTAAAGATGTAGCCACCTTCGGTCGGCTACACTGGGGATGGGAACGGGTATGGGGATGAAGCCGCAGGTCGGCTTGGAAGCCGAAACGCAGTTGCCGCGCCGGGATGCCGCATGAGAGCGCGTCCCGAATCCTCCCTTGCCGGTCCCCCCGAAGCCCCGCCCAGCAGCCGAGCCCTCGACGCCGCCTGGAGCTTCCTCCGTCATTCCCCGATCGGTCTTCTCGCCGTCGACCGCGATGGTCTTGTCCTCTCGATCAATCCCGCGGGATCCAAGCTGATCGGCTACGAGCAGGAGGAGGTGGAGGGGGAGGCGGCGGCCCGCGTGTTCCGCGCGCCCCGCGGAGACGGGCACGTCCCGCCCGGAGCGTGCGCCGAGCCCGAGGAGGCCCGCGAGGTGGAGGTGGTGACCCGCGCGGGGGACGTCCTCCCGGTCAGCATCAGGCTTCTCCCACTCGAAGGGCGCGACGGGGCCCTGATCGGAACGGTCGCGCTCTTTCAGGATCTGCGCGACCAGAAGGCCAAGGAAGAGCAATGGCGGCGGCGCGACCGGCTCGCATCCCTGGGCGCTCTCGCGGCCGGCGTAGCCCACGAGATCCGTAACCCGCTGACGGGGATCGGACACTCGGCGCAGATACTGAAGCGGCGTCTCGAGAGCGGCGACCCCCGCGGTCAGTTCGCCGATGTCATCCTCGAGGAAGTATCGCGGCTCGATCGCATCGTGGAGAGCCTTCTCCAGTTTGCGAAGCCGTCGACGCCCCAGCTCTCCCGCCACTCGATCCTACCCGCCCTCGAGAAGGCGCTCACGCTCGTCCACGAGCTCGCGGTCCGCCAGAATGTGGAGGTGCGGGTCGAGCGGGCCGACGAGGTCCCGGACCTCTACATCGACCACGATCAGATTCTCCAAGTGCTGCTGAACGTCCTCATGAACGCGCTTCAAGCGCTCGCGAAGGGCGGGGAGATCGTGATCTCGGTCGCCCCCGCGCGGAAGCGCGCCGCGGAGCGGGGCGGGCTCGGCCGACGCGCGACCGACCGGCTGCTCCCTCGCCGTCAAGCCCCACTTCTCGATGTCGTCGAGGTGCGGATCGGGGACAACGGCCCTGGAATTCCGAGCGCGGCTCTGGCGCGCGTCTTCGATCCGTTTTTTACGACCCGGACCCAAGGAACGGGCCTCGGGCTGAGCATCTGCCAGAGCATCGTGCGCGAGCACGGCGGCACCATCTCCATCGGAAGCGTGGTGGGGCAGGGAACAGCCGTAACCATCGATCTACCCCTGGAGAAACGACATGGAGACAGGCGTCAGCACCCTCGCGAAGCAAACGTTCGGAATTCTCGTCGTGGACGACGAGCGAACCCTTCGGTTCACTCTTAAGGAGGGACTCTCCGAGGAAGGCTATCGCGTCGAGACCGCAGCGGACTGCGCGGAGGCCCTCGAGAAGGTGGGGCGCGACGAGTTCCACCTGGCGCTCCTCGACCAAAAGCTTCCCGACGGCAACGGGATCGATCTCCTCAAGAAGATCCGGTCCATGCGGCGGGGGATTCAGGTCGTGATGATGACGGCGTTCGGCAAGTTCGAGCAGGCGGTCGAGGCGACGAAGGCGGGCTGCTTCGAATACGTGGCCAAGCCGTTCGAGCTGGATCACATGAAGCTGATCATCCAGAACGCGCTCTCGCAGTCCCGCCTCGCGGAAGAAGTCGGCCGGCTGCGGGACGTCGAGCGACGGCACGCGGGATCCATGCTCATCGTCGGCGGCAGCTCGAAGCTGATCCGGATCATCGAGACGATCCGGAAGATCGCCCAGACCGGGACGTCGACCGTGATGCTGCAGGGCGAAACCGGCGTCGGGAAGGAGCTGCTCGCACGGGAGATTCACGACCAGGGTCCGAGGCGCGACGGGCCGTTCGTCGAGGTGAACTGCAGCGCCTTCCCGGAGAATCTCCTTGAAATGGAGCTCTTCGGCTTCGAGCGGGGGGTATTCACCGACGCGAAGGCGATGAAGAAGGGCCTCATGGAGCTCGCGAACAGCGGCACGCTCTTCCTCGACGAGATCGGCGAGATGAGCCTGAGTCTACAGACGAAGCTGCTCCGCGCGCTCGAGATGAAGCGATTCCGTCGCGTCGGTGGGCTGGCCGACATCCACGTCGAGACGCGGATCGTCACCGCGACCAACCGCGATCTCAGGGCGATGGTGGAGCAGGGAAAATTCCGCGAGGACCTCTTCTTCCGTCTCGACGTGATCCGGGTCGTCGTTCCGCCCCTGCGCGAGCGGCCCGAGGACATCCCGCCCCTGATCGACCATTTCATCGCCCATTGGAATCAGGAGTTCGGCCGAAGCGTCAAGGGTCCGACCGACGAGGCGCTCCAGCTCCTGTTGGCCTATCGATGGCCCGGCAACGTCCGCGAGCTCCGGAACGTGCTCGAGCGCGCGATCCTCCTCGAGAGCGAGGAATGGATTCTTCCGGAGCACCTGCCGGTCGATCTCGTGAGCGCCGGCGGATCGGGGCCGCGCGTGCTGGAGACCCGACTCCACGCCGAGGGAGGGGTGACGACGCTCGCCCAGGCGGAGCGGATCGCGATCGAGATGGCGCTCGCCAAGGCGAGCGGAAACAAGACGCGCGCCGCCGAGGCGCTCGGCATCTCGCGCCAGACGCTCCGCACGAAGCTGAAGGAGTACCGGATCGAAGCTCCCGCCGTTCATGCCTCCTGAGCGCGGCCGTGACCTCCTTCGCGCTCGAGCGCGGTGGGGCGGTCGCGCCGCGGTCGGGTCTCCTCCATACCGCGCACGGCACGGTGCGCACGCCCGCGTTCATGCCGGTGGGCACTGCCGGGAGCGTGAAGGGGCTTTCGCCGGCTGAGATCCGCGCCGCCGGCACCCAGATTCTCCTCGCGAACACGTATCACCTGATGCTCCGGCCTGGCGCGGACGTCGTGCGCGAGCTGGGCGGCCTCCATCGCATGATGGCGTGGGACGGCCCGATCCTGACCGACAGCGGCGGCTACCAGATCATGAGCCTCCGTGAGCGCGTGAAGGTCCGCGAGGAGGGCGTGGAGTTCCGGTCCCACCTCGACGGGCGGACTGAGTTTCTGACGCCCGAGAGGGCGATGGAGATCCAGGCCGACATCGGCTCCGACATCGCGGTGACCCTCGACCACGCCGTGCTCCTTCCCATCGACCCGGCCGCGGCGCGGGAGGCGGCGGAGCGCTCGCTTCGATGGGCCGAGCGCTCGCTCCGACGCGCGCGCGAGTGCTCGACGCCGACGGGCGCGGCCCAGCTCCTCTTCGCGATCGCCCAGGGGGCCGACGACCTCACGCTGCGGCGCGAGATGGCGGAGCGCACCGCATCGCTTCCGTGCGACGGCTTCGCGATCGGCGGCCTCTCGGTCGGGGAGTCGAAGGAAGCGACCTGGGAGCTGACGCGCGCCACGAACGAGGCCCTTCCCTCGGACCGTCCCCGCTACCTGATGGGCATGGGGACGCCGCTCGATCTCCTCGAGGCGGTGGCGCGTGGCGTCGATCTCTTCGATTGCGTGCTGCCGACCCGGAACGCCCGAAACGGCATGGCATTCACGTCGGAGGGGCCGCTCAACATCCGGAACGCGGCGCACGCTCGAGACCCGCGCCCGCTCGATCCCGAGTGCACGTGCGAAGCGTGCCTCCAGTTCAGCCGGGCCTATCTGCGGCATCTTCATCAGGCGGGGGAGATCCTCGCCCACCGAATGCTGACCTTGCACAACGTCACGTTTTACCAGACACTCATGTCCGCGGCCCGCGCGGCGATCGAACGCGGTGCATTCGATGCGTTCGCGGGCGCCTTCCGGGCGCGTTACCGCGACCGGGCCGGGTGATTCGACCCCGAGAACCCCAAGGAGACAGAATGGTCCAGGCTGCATTCGCGCAGGCGCCCGCCCCGGTCGCGGCGGCGCCGTCCCAACCCGATCAGATGCTCCACATGTTCGCGATCCTCGCGATCACGATCGGCATTTTCTATTTCATGATCATCCGGCCGCAGCAGAAGAAGCAGAAGGAGACGGAGGCAATGCTGCAGGCGATCTCGAAGGGCGACCGCGTGCTGACGACCGGCGGCGTGCTCGGGACGGTGGTCGGCACGAAGACCGACGACGTCGTCGTGCTCAAGGTGGCCGACGACGTGAAGATGGAGTTCTCCAAGCAGTCCATCGTGCGGGTATTGGAGCGCGGTGAATAGGAAGCGACTTTCCCTCCGCTATTACGGCGATCCCGTGCTCCGCAAGAAGGCCGATCCGATCGCCGCTTCCCAGGCTGAAATCAAGGAGCTGGTCGAGGGGATGTTCGACTGCATGTACCGCGAGGCCGGCGTCGGCCTCGCCGCGCCGCAGGTCGGGGTCTCGAGCCGGGTATTCGTGATCGACGTGACCGATGGGGAAGACGTGCGGACCAAGCGCGCGTTCGTGAACCCCGTGATCGTGGAGCGAAGCGGGACGATCGTGGGCGAGGAGGGGTGCCTCAGCATTCCCGGCATCCGTTCCGACGTGAAGCGCGCCGCCCGGATCACCGTGGAAGCGGCCGATGAGAATGGCGCCCCGTTTCGTCTCGCGGCGGAGGGGCTCCTGTCGCGCGCGATCCAGCACGAGACGGACCACCTGGACGGCGTCCTGTTCATCGACCGCATCAGCGCCATCAAGCGAAAGCTGCTCGAGGGCAGGCTGAAGCGGGTCCGCCCACCGGCCGAGGGGTCGGCCCAACCCTCCCGGACCACACCGTCCCTGTAGCGGGCGCCGTGCGGCTCATCTACTACGGCACCCCGGCCCTCGCGGTGCCGCCGCTCTCGCGCCTTGTTTCCGAGGATCGTGCTCCGCTCCTGGTCGTGACCCGGGCCGACCGCCCGCGCGGGCGCGGCATGAAGACCGGGAAGTCATCGGTCAAGGAAGCGGCCGAGTCGATGGGTCTGCCGGTGGCGACGCCGGCGCGCGCCGGCGCCCCGGACGAGCTCACGCGCATTCGCGCCCTCTCACCCGATCTGCTCATCGTCACGGCCTACGGGCAGCTCCTCCCCAAGCCGCTGCTCGAGATTCCGCGGCTGGGCGCGCTCAACGTTCATTTTTCACTTCTGCCGCGCCACCGCGGCGCGTCGCCGGTCCAGGCGGCGATCCTTGCGGGGGACAAGGAGACCGGCGTCACGACCATGTGGATGACCGAGGGCTTGGACGAGGGGCCGATCTTTCTCTCGCGCTCCACGCCGATCGATCAAGAGGAGGACGCTGGGACGCTGGGCTCGAGGCTCGCCCTTCTCGGCGCCGAGTGCCTGGCCGAGTCGATCGCGCGGATCGAGCGGGGAGACGCCGCGCGGCGAGAGCAGGATCCGGCGGGCGCGACCTACGCGGGCAAGATTGCCCCCGACGCGGGGCGCCTCACGCTCGATCGATCCGCGGGCGAGCTCGTCCGCCGCGTTCGCGCCTTCACGCCCGACCCCGGGGCCTACGTCCCTCTTGGGGCGGAGCGGCTGGCCGTGCTCTCGGCCGAAGCGGATGCGGGCACGGACGCGGACGCGGATGCTCCACAAGGGACCGTCATCGCGCTCGACCGCGTTAAGGGAATCCGGATCGCGCTCGCGGAAGGATCGATCTGGCTCCGGCGCGTCCGCCCGAGCGGCCGCCGCGAGATGTCGGGGTTCGACTTCGCGAACGGCGCCCGGCTCAGGCCGGGCGCGCTCCTCACGCGCTCCGAGGCGTCAAAATGAAGCGCGACCACCGCGGATCCGGCGGCGCCCGACGCGGCGCCGGGCGCACCGGCGGGCCGCCTCGCCGGCGCGCAAAGCGGGCCGCGGGCGCTCGCGATGTCGCGCTCCAGATCCTGCTCGCGGCCGAGAGCCGGAGCGCCTACTCGGACCGGCTTCTCGAGACGCGCCTCCGCGAGGCGGGGCTCTCCTCGAGCGACTCGGCGCTCGTAACGGCGTTGGTCCAGGGAACGCTCCGGAACCGGGCGAGCCTGGACCACCACCTGGCCGCGTTCACGAACGGCGGATTCGAGAGACTGCCGGCGCCGATTCGCGCCGCCCTTCGACTCGGCGCATACCAGATCATGTTCCTCACGCGCGTGCCCGATTCGGCCGCGGTCGACGAGAGCGTCGAGCTGGCGAAGACGTACGGCCATCCCGGCACCGCCGGGATCGTGAACGCCGTACTTCGCCGCTTCGCGCGCGGCGATCGAGCGCCGCTCCCGGACGCCGCCGCAGATCTCGCCGGAAACCTCGCCGTGCTCCACTCGCACCCTCGCTGGCTGGTGGAGCGCTGGCTGAAGCATTACGGGGCGGAGGAGGCGACCCGGCTCCTCGCGTCCGACAACGTGGAGCCCTCGGTCTCGGTGCGGGCGAACGCGCACCGCGTGACGCCAAACGCTCTCGCCGCGGCGCTTCGGGCCGAAGGACACGAGACGTCGCCCGGCCCGAACGGGGGCCCGGTGCTGGTCGTGGAACGCGGATACGTCGCCTCCCGATCGCCTCTCTTCCGGGGAGGGTCGCTCTCCCTTCAGGACGAGGCCGAGTCCGCGGTGGTGATGGTGCTGGATCCAAAGCCCGGCGAGCGCGCCCTCGACCTTTGCGCCGCGCCGGGCGGGAAATCGTCCCAGATCGCCGAGCGGGTCGCGCCGGGAGGTAGCGTGGTCGCGCTCGAGCGGCACGCGAGCCGCGCGCGCGCGCTCCGGGAGAACCTCGTCCATCGACTCCGGCTGCCGGGCGTTTCGGTGGTCTGCGGGGACGGAAGGAACCCGCCGCTCGTCCGTCCGTTCGACCGCGTTCTCGTGGACGCGCCGTGCACTGGGCTCGGCACGCTTCGCCGCCGGGCCGACGCGCGCTGGCGGAAAGAGGAGCGGTCGATAGCGGAAATGGCGGCGCTGCAGGGAGCTCTTCTCGACGCGGCGGGGCCGCTGACGCGACCCGGCGGCGTGTTGGTGTATAGTGTCTGCTCCTTGGAACCGGAAGAGACCGACGAGATCGTCGACATGTTCTTGAGAGCGCATCCTGAGTTCACCCGCGAGAACGCCCGGCCGTTCCTTCCCCCTGGATTCGCGGCGGAAGAGCCGGTGCTCCGCGCCTTTCCGCACCGTCACGGAACCGACGGCGTCTTCGCAGCGAGGCTCCGCCGCCGATGAGCCGGCGGAGGCGTAGGCGGGATCGCAATTCCGCCGACGTGCTTCCACTGGGCTTCGCGACGACCCTGATCACCGACCCCATGACCAACGATTCCTCGACGACCCCGCCCGAGCAGACTCCCGATCAGGAGACGGACGCCCCCGAGGCGATTCGCCCCGCTGAAGACGCGAAGGCAACCGAAGCGATTCCGCCCGTGGAAACCATCCCAGCGGAGGAAACCATGCGGCGGCCCGAGCCGCTGACGTTCGTGGAGGAGCCTCCCGTCGCGCACCGAGCGGACGACGAGATCCCTCCGACCGCGATGGGTCCCGAGCTCGAGCCGATCGAGCTGGATGCCCTGGCGCCGGAGGTCGTCGCTCCGCCGCGCGACCGGCGCCGTGGCGTTCGGTTCAACCTCATCACGGGGACGCTGCTTCTCTCCTCGGTCGCTCTCTTCGGCGGATACCTGGTCGTGAATCTCGTCCTCATGCCGAGCCTGACCCGGCAGGGGGTCGAGGTCCGGGTCCCCGAGGTGATCGGGTTGAGCGAGCGCGAGGCGGAGCGGCTCCTCGCCGCGGAGGATCTGAAGCTCTCCAAGATCTCGGAGCAGTGGAGCCCCGACGTGCCGCGCGGCTTCATCACCGCACAGGACCCGACGGCCGGCGGGGTCGTGAAGCGGGGAAGGCGGATCTCCGTCATCGTGAGCCTCGGCGCGCAGGGCACGAGCGTTCCCGTGCTCGAGGGCGTCACCGCGCGCCAGGCGGAGATCATGCTCGAGGGAGCGGGGCTCAAGCTCGGGCGCTACGCGCGGGCCTACTCCGACCAGGTGAGCAAGGACATCGTGATCGCGACCGACCCGCCCGGGGAGACGGTGGTCGAGCAGGAGACGGCCGTCGACCTCCTCGTCAGCCTCGGCTCCGTGCCGAGGAACTTCGTCCTGCCTGATCTCGCGGGTCGGGACGCGGCGTCCGCCGCCCAAAGCCTCCGCGACGAAGGGTTCTCGGTCACGCTGCGGGAAGGCGGAGGAAAGCAGAAGGGCGGCCTCGTCGCCGGACAGGAGCCGCCGGCGGGCCACCGCGTCGCTCCGCGCGACTCGATCGTGCTCTACTACCACCCATGAGCGGGGCGACGCGCGGGGCCGCTCCGGCGCAACCGTGGGCGAAGCCCGGGCGCGTCCGCATCTGTCCCTCGATTCTCTCGGCCGACTTCGCCCGGCTCGGCGAGGAGATCGCGCGCGTGGAGCGCGCGGAGGCCGATTTCCTTCATGTCGACATTATGGACGGGCAGTTCGTGCCCAGCCTCACCTTCGGCCCGATGGTCGTCGAGGCGATTCGCCGGCTCACGCGGCTTCCCCTCGACGTGCACTTGATGATCGTGGAGCCCCTGCGGTTCCTCGACGCCTTCGCGACTGCCGGCGCGAGCCACCTGATCGTGCACATCGAGACGGTCGCCGATCCGATCGCCGCGGCGAGCGCGATCCGGGCCCGCGGGCTCAGGGCCGGACTGAGCGTGAAGCCGGGCACCCCGATCGAGCCGTTCCTGGCGGCGCTCTCCGCGATCGACGTCGCGCTCGTGATGACGGTCGAGCCCGGCGCGGGGGGACAGACGTTCCTCCCGGGCTCGCCGGAGCGCATCGCGCGTGTCCGCGCCGCGATCGACGCCGGTCGGCTGGATTGCCTCCTCGAGGTTGACGGCGGGATCACCGAGGAAACGGCGGCCGTCGCCGCGCGGGCCGGCGCCGACACGTTCGTCGCGGGGCACTCGATCTTCCACGCGCGCGATCCCGAGGGCGCGATCCGTCGCATCCGTGAGGTTCTCGCGCGGCCGTGAATTTCCTCGTGGTCGGAGGCGCGGGGTACATCGGGAGCGTCGTGGTGGGGGAGCTGGTCCGGAGCCGCCGCTCGGCGATCATCCTGGACGATCTCTCCACGGGCCACCGGGACGCCGTCGCTCCCCTCGCCTACCTGATCGAGGGCGGGCTCAACGACCCCGCCAAGCTCCGCGAGGCGTTCACCACGAAGGAGATCGACTGCGTCATCCATCTCGCGGCGCGGTCGATCGTGGCCGAGTCGGTGGGGGATGCTGCCGGATACCGAACCGCCAACGTGGAGCTTCCGATCCGTCTCCTCGAGGCCATGCGGGAGCACGGCGTCCGGGACATCATCTTCTCCTCCTCGGCCGCCGTCTACGACGCGGGAGCTCCCATGCCGCTCCACGAGCGCTCGGCCGTCAAGCCGTCGAATCCCTACGGAGCGACCAAGCTCGAGTTCGAGCAGATCCTCCGCGAGCGGACGGCGCTGGGAGAGATCCGGCATGTGACCCTCCGCTACTTCAACGTGGCCGGGGCGAGCATCGACTGGGGTGAGGATCATCGCGGGGAGACCCACCTGATCCCGCTCCTGATCGACGCGGCGCTGGGCGCGCGCGGCCCGGTCCCGATCTATGGGACCGACTATCCCACGCCGGACGGGACCGCGGTGCGGGACTACGTGCACGTGGTCGACGTGGCCGAGGCCCATTTGCGGGCCGCGCGGTATCTGGCTGAGGGAGGCGAGAGTGCCACGCTGAACCTGGGCTCCGACCGCGGCGCCTCGGTCCGGGAAGTGGTTCGGGCCGTGGAGCGTGTGACCGGACGCGGCGTCCCGACTGTCGATTCGCCCCGACGGGCCGGCGATCCTCCCGTGCTGATTGCCTCCTCGGGCGAGGCGCGCCGCGTGTTAGGCTGGAGACCTCAGTTTGGCGAGCTCGATGCGATGATTGAAACCGCTTGGGAGTGGCGCCGACGATTCCCGGAGGGCTACAAGGCGTGAATGAGGAGAACGCGTCGCGCGAGGAGAATCTCGTCTCGATCTTCGGCGTCCCCGACGAGGCGACCGCGACCATGCTGCGCGATTTCCTGGCGGAGCAGGGGATCGAGGCGACCACGGTCTCCTCGCAGATCCCCTGGTTCGGCACGATCGAGGCGGCCCGGAAAGGGCAGTGGGGCCGGATCGCGGTCTTGGAGAGCGATGCCGCTCGGGCCCGCGCCCTGATCGAGGACTTCTACGCGGCCCGGCCCGAGACCGACACGGCCTCGCCGCCCGGCGAAGACGGCGAGCCCGGTTGAATCCGACAGCCGCGGCGGTGATGAAGGCTCCACGGTTCACCCGCGAGGCGCTCGCCGGTCGGGTCGATTCCTTCCGGGGCAAACGCGTCGTGGTGATCGGGGACGTGATCCTGGATCGCTATCTCTGGGGTAGGGCGACGCGCGTGTCCCCCGAGGCGCCGGTTCTCGTCGTCGACGTGGACAAGGAAGAGCTTCGCCTGGGCGGCGCGGCCAACGTCGCGCAGAACGTGCGCGCGCTGGGCGCCAAGACGGTCCTGATCGGCGCGCTCGGGGACGACGCCGCGGCCGCCGACTTGGAGCGGCTCCTCGGAGCGAACGGCGTCGACTCGTCTTCGGGGATCGTCCGCGACCGCTCCCGGCGGACCACTCTGAAAACCCGGATCCTCGCCCACCACCAGCAGGTCCTCCGCGCCGACGAGGAGAGCAGGGAGCCTCTGCCGGCCTCCGTCCACGCCGAGCTCTGGAATCGGGCCCGGACGGCGCTCGAAGGGGCCGACGCGGTCCTGATCAGCGACTACGGGAAGGGCGTCGTGACGCCCGAGCTCTTGGAGCTGCTGCTCCCCGAGCTCGAGCGACGCTCCATTCCGAGCGCCGTCGATCCGAAGGAGGAGCACTTCCTCCGCTATCGCGGTGTGAGCGTGATCACGCCCAACACGGCCGAGGCCTCGGAGGCCTGGGGACGGCGGTTTCGGAGCGAAGCCGACCTGGTCGAGGCGGGGTTCGGCCTCCGCGACCGGCTTCAGGCGGGCGCCGTGCTCGTGACCCGCGGCGAGGAAGGGATGTCGCTCTTCACCTCCGAGGGACACACGCACTTCCCGACGAGAGCGAGACGGGTCTACGACGTGACCGGCGCCGGCGACACCGTGATCGCGACGATCGCGACCGCCCTCGCCGCGCGCGCGACGCTGCCTGAGGCGTGTGTCCTTGCCAATCACGCGGCGGGGCTTGTGGTCGCCCAGCTCGGCACCGCCGCGGCGACGGCCGCGGAGCTGACCCAGTCCCTCGAGGACCTTCCGCGTGGGTGAGATCCTCACGACCGTCGATGCACTCCGCCGCCGCGCCGCCGCCCGTGCGCTGCAGCAAACGTTCGTATTCACGAACGGCTGCTTCGACGTGCTCCACCCCGGCCACATCGGGCTCCTGCGCCAGGCGAAGAAGCTCGGCCACTACCTCATGGTCGGCCTGAATTCGGATCGCTCCGTGCGCGGGCTGAAGGGAGAGGGACGGCCCGTGCAGGATCAGGCGGCCCGCTCCACGGTCCTCTCCGCGCTCGCCGACGTCGACGGCGTCGTGGTCTTCGATGAGGAGACCCCTCAGGAATTGATCCGCGCGCTCACGCCCGACGTGCTCGTGAAGGGCGGGGACTACGCTCCCGAGCGTGTGGTCGGCCGGGACATTGTTGAAAAGGCCGGCGGCAGGGTCGTGATCGTTCCGTTGGTGCCCGGCCACTCCTCATCCGAGATCGTCACCCGCCTCACCGCCTCCCGGTAGCGCCGCCAAGGCGCCGCCCGCGGCGTTCCCGGCTAGGCTTGACAGAGACGGCCGGCAGCCGCTAAGGTGTTGTGATTTAGCGAAGTAGTCGGTCGTCGCATCAACTCCTCGCCGGGAGCCCGCCACGCCGCCGCGAGCGGCTCGAAGCTCGCGTCGCAACATCCGGGGGCCGCCGGCCCGACTCCAACTCATGGACGGAGGTTTGCCTCGAGTGAGACGCGCGAGACGTGTCGTGATCATGGGTGCCGGCGGACGCGACTTCCACAACTTCAATACGTTTTTCAAGACGAACCCGCATTACGAGGTCGTGGCGTTCACGGCGTCGACCCAAATCCCCGGGATCGACGACCGCAGATACCCCCGCTCCCTCGCCGGAAAGCTCTATCCGAGGGGGATCCCGATCTTCAGCGAGCAGGAGCTCCCCAAGATCGTGCGCGAGCGCGACGTCGACGTGGCCGTATTCGCCTACAGCGACGTCTCCCACGAGTACGTGATGCACAAGGCCTCCTGGGTCTTCAGTCTCGGATGCGATTTCATGTTGATGGGCCCGAAGTCGACCCAGCTCAAGAGCAAGGTTCCGGTCGTCGCCGTCACCGCCGTGCGCACCGGCTCCGGGAAGAGCCAGACCACGCGCAGGGTGTGCGAGGTGCTCAAGAAGATGGGGAAGCGCGTCGTCGTCATCCGGCATCCGATGCCCTACGGCGAGCTCTCCCGTCAGGGCGTCCAGCGATTCGCCTCCTACGCCGACCTCGAGCGGCATCACTGCACGATCGAGGAGCGTGAGGAGTACGAGCCGCATCTGGACCGCGGCACGATCGTCTACGCCGGCGTTGACTACGCGGAGATCCTCTCGGCCGCGGAGAAGGAGGCCGAGGTGATCGTCTGGGACGGCGGAAACAACGACTTTTCGTTCTACCGCCCCGACCTCCAGATCGTCGTCGCCGATCCGCACCGTCCGGGCCACGAGCGGAGCTACCACCCCGGCGAGACCAATTTGCGGCTGGCCCACGTGGTCGTGATCAACAAGGAGACGACGACCGATTACGCGAACATCGAGGCCGTGCGCACTTCAATTCAGCAGGTCAACCCCGACGCGATCGTGATCGACGCGGCCTCCCCCATCTCCGTCGACAAGCCGGAGCTCATCCGGGACCGAAGGGCGCTCGTGATCGAGGACGGCCCCACGCTCACGCACGGAGACATGAAATACGGCGCCGGTGTCATCGCGGCGAAGCGCTACGGAGCGAGAGAGATCGTCGATCCGCGTCCGTGGCTCGTCGGGGAGATTCGCGACACGTTCCGGCAATACCCCGCGATCGGGGCGCTCCTCCCCGCCATGGGGTATTCGAAGGAGCAGATCCAGGACATGGAAACGACGATCAACGCCTGCGAGTGCGACGTCGTCATCGTCGCCACGCCGATCGACTTGAGAAGGCTCGTGAAGATCCGGAAGCCGGCAGTGCGGGTCGGCTACGAGCTCGAGGAGATCGGGCGTCCGAAGCTCGAGGACGTGATCGGCGATTTGCTCGCGCGGTTGGCGCGTGGCCGCGGCGCGCCGGCGGCGAAGCGGGTCTCGGGGGGGCGTGGCGCGAAGCGCGTCTCCGGGCGGCGGGGCCCCAAGCGGGTCGCGGCGAGGCGGGCCGCGAAGCGCGGAATTCGAAGGGCGGCGCGCAAGGCGGGCGGCAAGTCCCCGCGGACCCGGAGGGGTCGATGAACCTCCACGAGTACCAGGGCAAGGACCTCCTCCGCGCCGCGGGCATCCCCGTCCCTCCCGGCGAGGTGGCGCGCACGGCCGCCGAGGCGGTCGCCATCGCGGATCGGCTGGGGTACCCGGCGGTCGTCAAGGCGCAGGTCCTGATCGGGGGGCGCGGAAAGGCAGGGGGCGTCAAGGTGGTCCAGAGCGCGGAGGAGCTGGCGCGGGAAGCGGGCCGCATCCTCGGCATGGAGATCCGGGGGCACAGGGTCCATCGCGTGCTCGTGACGCCCAGCGCCGCGATCGAGCGCGAGTACTACGCGGGCATCGTCCTCGATCGGAAGAGCGAGGCCCCGATCTTGATGGTGAGCCCCGCGGGAGGGGTCGACATCGAGGAGGTCGCGAGGACGACGCCCGAGAAGATCTTGAGGCTCCACCTGGACGGGCGCGGTCTCCCGGGCTATCGGGCGCGCGCGGCGGCTCGGTTCCTCGATCCGCGCTGGGAGATCCAGCGGGCCCTGGTCCCGGTCCTGATCCGCCTCGCCGCGGTCTACCACGAGAACGACGCCTCGCTGGCCGAGATCAACCCGCTCGTCGTCACCGCGGAGAAGGGGGTCTGGGCGCTCGACGCGAAGGTCGTGATCGACGACAACGCGCTCGATCGCCATCCCGATCTCGCGGCGCTGCGCGACCTCGCCGCGGAGGATCCCGGCGAGGTCGAGGCGCGCGACAGCGGGCTCTCCTACGTGCGCTTGGACGGCGGCACCATTGGGTGCGTCGTGAACGGCGCCGGCCTCGCGATGGCGACCATGGACCTGATTCAGTACTACGGTGGGAAGCCGGCGAACTTCCTCGACATCGGCGGCTCCTCGAATCCCGACAAGGTCACGGCCGCGATGAAGATCCTGACGTGGGACGCGCGCGTGCGCGCCGTCCTCTTCAACATCTTCGGGGGCATCACGCGCGGCGACGACGTCGCGCGGGGCCTCATCGCGGCGCTCGACCGGATGAAGGTGAAGATCCCGATCGTCATCCGGCTCACGGGCACGAACGAGAAGGAAGCCCGGGACCTGCTCGGCGCCCGGGGGATGACCGCCCTGAGCGACATGGATGAGGCCGTGCGCACGGTCATCGCCCGCGCGGCGGAGGCGGCGTGAGCATCCTCGTCGGACGCGACTCGAGGGTTCTGGTTCAGGGAATCACGGGGCGCGACGGATCGTTCCACGCGCGCCAGATGAAGGAGTACGGCACGCGGGTTGTCGCCGGCGTGACGCCGGGGAAGGGCGGCGCGAGCATCGACGGGATCCCGGTCTTCGACTCGGTCGAGGAGGCCGTGGCGAAGACGAAGGCGAACGTCTCGGTGGTCTACGTCCCGGCGGCCCTCGCCCAGGACGCGATCTACGAAGCGGTCGACGCGGAGATTCCGCTCGTCGTCTGCATCACGGAGGGACTTCCGGTCCGGGACATGGTGGAAGTCGCCACCTACCTCCGTGGTCGCTCGACGCGGCTCATCGGCCCCAACTGCCCCGGCCTCATCTCGCCCGGGCAGTGCAAGGTGGGCATCATGCCCGGATTCATTCACACGCCGGGCCGGATCGGGCTCGTCAGCCGGAGCGGCACGCTGACGTACGAGGTCGTGTGGCAGCTCACCCGCGCCGGGATGGGCCAGTCGACCTGCATCGGTATCGGGGGCGATCCGATCGTCGGCACCCGGTTCGTCGACACCCTCGCGCTGTTCGAAGCGGACGACAAGACGGACGCGATCGTCCTGATCGGCGAGATCGGCGGGAGCGACGAGGAAGACGCGGCCGCGCTGATCGAGCGCCACGTCTCGAAGCCGGTGGTGGCGTTCATCGCGGGCCAGACGGCGCCGCCGGGCAGGCGGATGGGGCACGCGGGCGCGATCGTCTCGGGCGGCGCCGGCACCGCGCAGGAGAAGATGGCGCGCTTCGAGCGCGCCGGCGTCCCGGTCGCGAAGATTCCGTCCGAGATCCCAGGGCTCCTCGCCGCCGGGATCGCCAAGCGGGGCCCGAAGGGGCTCCGGGTCGTCCGCGGGGGCCGGCGCAAGGCCGCCAAGCCGGGCGGGAAGAAGGCGGCGGCGGGCGCGAGGAAGGCGGCGGCGGGCGCGAGGAAGACCGCGGCGCGGCGGAAGACCACCAAACGGAAGCCGATCAAGACGAAGCGCCGCTCCCGGCCGTGAAGCTTCTGCTCGGAAACGAAGCGATCGCCCACGGCGCCATCGCCGGGGGCGTGACCTTTTTCGCCGGATACCCGCTCGCCCAGAGCTCGGAGATCGATGCCGCGCTCATCTCGCTGCTCGGCGGGCGGGAGGGTGCGGCCGTCCTGGTCGAGGACACGCCGGCCGCGCTGGGCGCCGTCCTCGGCGCGGGCGCGGGCGGTGGGCTTGGCGCGACCGCCCTGACGGGAGACGTTCTCGGCTCCGCCGAGGAGCTCGTCCGATTCGGCATCGAGTCGAAGCTCCCCGGCCTCATCGCCGTGATCGGCGCCCGTCCGGAATCGTCGCGCGGCGTCGAGCGCGCGGGGCAAACCGAGGTGCGCCGCCTCCGAATCGGTCCCGCCGGAAGCGGGCCCGCACCGGTCTGGGCGCCCGCGTCGGCCCAGGAGTGCTTCACGCTCGCGAGGGCCGCCTCGATCGAGGCGCGGGAACAGTCGACGCCGGCCCTGCTCTACGTGGACGACGTGGTCGCCCACCTTCGCGAGCCGGTGGCCGCCATAGACGACGGGTTGGAGCGCGAGGCCGGCGTGCCGGCGGGACCGGCGGAGCTATACCGTACGCGGGACGCGACCGTTCTCGTCGTCGCCTTCGGCATCGTCGCGCGCGCGGCGCGCACCGCGGTCCGGCTCGCGCGCGAGCAGGGAATCCGCGCGGGGCTCTTCCGGCCGGTTCGCCTCTGGCCGTTTCCCTTCGCGGAGCTCGAGGAGGCGGCCGCGCGGGCGGGTGTGCTCCTCGTCGCCGAGCTGAACGAAGGGCAGCTTCACGAAGCGATTGCGGCGCGCGTGGGGGCGGCCGGGCCGGCCGCGGCGCGCCCGCGGGCAGCGCGCGACCGCCAGACGATACTGTCCCTCTCCGAGCCGAGCGAGGGAATGCTCCGCCCCGGGCGGATCCTCGAATCGCTCCTCGAAGCCGCTTGAGCGCCACCTGCGCCCCCGCCTGCGGGCTCGACCGGCTCGGCCAGGGACTCGCCGAGGCCTTCGCGCGCCAGGGTGGCGTTCCGGCCAAGCGCTTCGTCGTGACGGGCGGCGGCTGCGCCGCCTTCGTCGCAGGCTGGGTCGAAGGGACGCTCCACCGGGTTCCGCTCGGCCGCTCGCTTCCGTTCGCGCTGGGCCTCGCGCAAGCGCGTCCCGATCGCGAGGTCTTCGTCTTCTTGGGCGACGGCGAGGCGGCGAGCGTCGGCGGCCATCACCTCCTGAACGCGGCGCGCCGCGGAGACCGCGTGCGCGCGCTGGTGGTCAACAATGAAGTGCTCGGAGGGACCGGAGGCTTCCCGTCGCCCACGACGCCGCGGGGCGGCCGGACCGCGATCCAACCGGCCGGGTCCGAGCCGCGGGCCCTGGACGTGGCCGAGCTCGCGCGCGCGGCCGGCGCGGCGTGGGTCGGAAGGGAAACCGTGACGGCGGGCGACGCGCTCGCCGCGTTGCTTCGGGAGTTCGTCGGCGCGCCGCCGTTCGCGCTTCTCGAGGTTCGCGCGCCGTGCTACCCCGCCTACGGGCAGTGGAACGGCTTCGCGACGCCGGAAGCGATGCACGAGGCGCTGGAGCGTCGCGCGCTCCGCGGCGGCGATCGATCCGCGCACGGGCGGGCAGGCGATGTCGCGGTAGAAGCCGGGGCCTTCCACGTCGGAAGACTCTGGCCCGCGGCCCCCGGGGCCACGACATGACCTGGGAGAGCCCGCGCGGCGCGCTGCCGAAGCGAGGAATCTCGATCCGCGTCGCGGGCGATCCCGCGCACGGTCTCCTCTTCGCGGGATATCTTCTGGCGGAGGCGGCGCTTTTGGATCGACGCGCGATCTCGCACTCGCCGACGCTGGGGTCCGCGGCGCGCGGGCCTCTGAGCGGGGGAGCGCTCCGGATCGCCGGCGATCCGGACGAATATCCGCTCGTCGACGCGCCCGAGTGTCTCCTCCTGACCTCGGCGGCGGCGCTCGAGCGCTTCGGGCCCGACCTGGCGCCCGAGGGGCAGCTCCTGGTGGAGGAGTCGCTCCGCGGACAGGCGCCGGCGTTCGCGGTCGCGCTGCCTCTGATCCAGGCCGCGATCGAGTCGGGCGGGACGTCGCTCGTGCTCGATCTCGTCGCGTCGGCGGTCGTGACCGCCACGACGGGCGCGGTGAGCCGGCGCGCGCTCTACGAGGCCGCGGGGAGGCTCCTGCCCGAGCGGGGAAGGCCCGCCGCGTTCGCGGCGCTCGACGCTGGCATGGAGATCGGAAGGAGTCGATTCCGCGTCTAAAGGGGATCGCTCGATTCGCATTCGGAACGGAAAGGAGACCGAAGACGTGGAGGAAACGCTGTTCATGATCAAGCCCGACGCCGTGCGCGCCAAGAAGATCGGCGCGATTCTCGCGGAGGTCGAAAAGGCGGGGTTCGAGATCGCCTCGATGAAGGTGGCCCACCTCACCCCGGAAGACGCCCGCGAGTTTTACGCCGTGCACGAGGGGAAGCCTTTCTTGGATGACCTCGTCGCCTTCATGTCCTCGGGCCCGGCGGTCCCGTGCCGCCTCAGACGGCAGGATGCGATCCGGACCCTCCGCGATCTGATCGGCGCGACCGACCCGAAGGAGGCGAAGCCGGGCACGATCCGGGCGCTCCACGCGGAATCAAAGCAGAATAACGCGGTCCACGCCTCCGACTCTCCGGGCTCGGCCCGGACGGAGATTCAATTCTTCTTCGGGGAGGGCAAGCCAGGCCGCTAAGCTTGGCTCCCATATGCAAATCGATCTCAGGGAGCTGGCCGACGGCCAGTCCCATCTCACTTACGAAATCCAGGCCCCTTCGGTGGGTCTCACGCCCGCGGATCTCACCGTCGAGGGGCCGCTTACCCTGAGGCTATCCCTCGACCGCCGGGGAGACGAAATCTGGATCCGTGGGAAGGTGCAACTCGTTGCGCACGAAGAATGTAGCCGCTGCCTCGTGGAGTTCTCGGAGAGACTCGAGTTGGAGTTCGAGGTCTTCTGTGCTAAGGTCCGGAATCCCAACGTCGCAAGCTCCAGGGCTGCGGATGAGGAGGATGGGGGGGTGCACTTCCACGATGGTCGTGTCCTCATCATCGACGAAGAGATCCGCGAGGCCGTGATCCTCGGCATACCGATGAAGCCACTCTGCAAGGAATCTTGCGCGGGGCTTTGCCCTCGGTGCGGCGAGGATCGCAATCAAGGACCCTGCCGCTGCGCGCGCGCGGCCGCCGGTTGACCCATCACTGAGGGATCGCCCATATGGCCGTACCCAAGAGAAGGCACTCGAGCACCCGAGGCAAGAAGCGTCGCACGCATTGGAAGCTGAGCCTTCCCTCGAGGTCGCTCTGTTCGCACTGCAGCCAGCCCAAGCGCCCGCACCGCGTCTGCGCCCACTGCGGCTACTACGCCGGCGAGGAGATCATCGCTCAGGAGGCAGCGAAGACATCCTAGGACGTCCGCGGAACTGACGATGGGCCGTCCGGTCAAAGGACCTGTCATCGGGGTGGACGCCATGGGGGGCGACCTCGCCCCACGTGTCGTTATCGAGGGGGCGCTGGAAGCGCTCCGCGAGGCGGACTCGGCGTTCGACGTCGCGCTCATCGGTGACGAGGCCGTGATCATCGAGGAGGCGGAACGCCTCGGTGTCCGCGACAAGCTCCCGCGCATCGTCCACGCCGCCGAGCGGGTGGAGATGGCGGAAGCCGCCGCCTCCTCCGTTCGCCGGAAGCGCGATTCCTCGATCAGCGTATCAGCCCGGCTCCAAAAGGAGCATCAGACCGACGCGCTGGTCTCCGCCGGCAACACCGGCGCCGTCGTCGCCGCGGCACTCTTCGAGCTCGGCCGCATCGAGTCGATCCAGCGTCCCGCGATCGCCACGGTGCTCCCCACGCCGCAGGGGAACGTGGTGGTTCTCGACGTGGGCGCCACGTCCGACTGCAAGCCCTACCACCTCTACCAATTCGCGCTCATGGGGAGCATCTACGCCCGCCTCGTGCTCCACGTGGAGCGTCCGCGCGTCGGGCTCCTGAACATCGGCGAGGAGGCGGAAAAGGGGAGCGAGCTCTACTACGAAGCCCACCAGCTTCTCAAGCGGAGCCCGGTCCACTTCGCGGGCAACGTCGAAGGGCGCGACATCATCCTCGGGACCGCGGACGTGGTGGTTTGCGACGGGTTCGTCGGGAACGTCCTGCTCAAGTTCGCCGAGAGCGTGATCCCGAGCATCTCCAGCATGATCAAGGACGAGATCGCGCGCCACCCGCTCAGCATGATGGCCGGTCTTCTGCTCAAGCCGGCGTTCCACCGCCTCCGAAGGCGCCTTGACTACGCCGAAGTGGGCGGCGCCCCGCTGCTCGGGGTCGACGGAACCGCCATCATCGCCCACGGCCGCTCGAACGTCCGCGCGATCAAGAACGCGATCCGCGTGGCCGCGCGTTGCGCCGAGGCCAAGGTGCCGGACTCGATCCGGACCGAGCTGCAGCGCCTGGCGCCGGAGGCCGCGTGATCGCCCCCAATCGAGGCGTTCACATCGTCGGGACCGGCTCGTTCACGCCGGAGCGCGTTCTCACGAACCAGGATCTCGAGAAGATCGTCGACACCTCCGACGAGTGGATCAAATCGCGCACCGGGATCAAGGAGCGGCGGATCGCCGATCCGAAGACGCCCGCGTCCGCCCTGGCCTCCGAGGCCTCCGCGCGCGCGCTCGAGGCGGCGGGCGTGAAGGCGTCGGATCTCGACCAGATCATCGTCGGCACGGTGACGGGGGATCGCACCTTCCCCTCCACCGGCTGCATCGTGCAGGACCGGCTCGGCGCGAAGAAGGCCTACGCCTTCGACGTCTCCGCCGCCTGCGCGGGATTCCTCTACGGGCTTTCGGTCGGGCGATCGGCGATCGAGTCGGGAGCGGCCGAGACGGTGCTCGTGATCGGCGTCGAAACGCTCTCCAAGATCGTGAACTGGACCGATCGCAACACGTGCGTTCTGTTCGGCGACGCGGCCGGGGCGGTCGTCCTCCGGGCGAACGGGAAGCCTGGCGGAATCCTCGCGACGCGCCTCCACAGCGACGGCGCGCTGGTCCACCTGCTCGAGATGCCGGCCGGCGGCTCGCTCATGCCGCCGTCCCACGAAACGGTCGATCGCCGGCTCCACACGATCCACATGAGCGGGAACGACGTCTTCAAGCACGCGGTGCGCGCGATGGAGTCGGTGGCCCTGGAGGCGCTGGAAGCCGCGGGGCGAAAACCGGAGGAGCTCGACCTCTTGATCCCGCACCAGGCAAATTACCGGATTATCGACGCCACCGCGCGGCGCCTGGGCCTCCCGATGGAGAAGGTCTTCGTGAATCTGGACCGCTATGGGAATACCTCGGCGGCCTCGATCCCCTTGGCGCTTGACGAAGCGAGGCGATCGGGCCGGATCCGTCCGGGCAACCTGATCGAGCTCGTGACCTTCGGCGGCGGCTTCACGTGGGCGGCGGCGGTGATCGAGTGGTAGGCGCCGCGTGCCTCTTCCCGGGACAGGGATCCCAGAGCGTCGGCATGGGCCGGGCGCTCGCGGAGCGCTATCCCGAGGCTAAGGCCGTCTTCGCGGAGGCGGACAAGGTTCTGGGATTCGCGCTCTCGACGCTCTGCTTCGAGGGGCCCGCCGAGGAGCTCACCCGAACCGAGAACACGCAGCCCGCGCTTCTCGCCACGAGCGTCGCCGCGTTCCGCGTGCTTGAGGCGAGGGGACTCAAGCCCGCGGCCGCGGCGGGCCATAGCGCGGGCGAGTACGCGGCCCACGTCGCGGCCGGGTCGCTCACGCTGGCCGAGGGGCTATCGCTCATCCGGCGGCGCGGCGAGGCGATGGCCGGCGCGGGGAAGGAGCGCCCGGGAACGATGGCGGCGGTGCTGGGGCTCAACGTGGCGCAGATCCAGGATGTGCTCCGGAGGGTGGACGCGCCGCGCGATTTGGCCGCGGCGAACTACAACTCGCCCGGTCAAGTGGTCCTCTCCGGGACGCCCGATGCGGTCGCGCGCGCCTCCGAAGAGGCCCGCCGCGCCGGAGCGAAGAAGGTCGTGCCGCTCCAGGTCTCCGCGGCATTCCACTCGCCCCTGATGGAGGCGGCGTCGCGCGGGCTCGACGAGGCAATCGCGCGCGCGCCGATCGCGCGCGCGCGGTTCCCCGTCTACGCGAACGTCACCGCCGCCCCGGTCTCGGAGCCCGAGATGATCCGCGACACGCTGCGAAAGCAGCTTCTGAGCCCCGTCCTCTGGGAGCAGACGATGCGGGCGATGCGGGAGGCGGGCATCCGACAGTACGTTGAGGTCGGGAACGGCCGGGTCCTCCGCGGCCTTGTGCGCGGCGTCGACAAGGAGGCGGTGGTCTTCGGATCCGAGGATCCCGAATCGATCGAGGCGGCCGCCGTGGGGATCGCGGAGACCGCGACACGGTGAAGCGGCCGTTCGAGGGGCGAGTCGCCGTCGTGACGGGCGGCGCCAAGGGAATCGGCCTCGCGGTGACGCGCGCGTTCGCCCGAGGCGGCGCGAAGGTCGTGGTCTCCGGGCGGGACCAAGCGGCGCTCGACGAAGCCTGCGCGGAGGTGAAGCGCGACGGCGGCGAGGCGATCGCGACGAAAGCCGACGTCGCTCAGGAAGCCGACGCGAACGCGCTTTGCGCGCGCGCGCTCGAGGCGTTCGGCAAGGCGGACATTCTGATCAACAACGCGGGGGTGACGAAGGACGGGCTCCTCCTCCGGATGAGCGACGCCGATTGGGACCAGGTGCTCGACACGAATTTGAAGGGCGCGTTCCACTGCATCCGCGCCTTCGCGAAGCCGATGGTGAAGCAGCGCTGGGGACGGATCGTGAACGTGAGCTCGGTGATCGGTCTGATCGGAAACGCGGGCCAGGTGAACTACGCGGCCTCGAAGGCGGGCTTGATCGGTCTCACGAAGGCGGTTGCGAAGGAGCTGGCGTCACGCCATATTACGGTCAATGCGGTGGCGCCCGGCTTCATCGAGACGGCGATGACCGGAGCGCTGGATGAGAAGGTCCGTGAAGGACTTAAGGCCCAGATCCCGCTGGGGCGTTTGGGCTCGGCGGACGACGTCGCGCACGCGGTCGCCTTCCTCTGCTCCGAGGAGGCCGGGTACGTCACCGGCCAGGTGCTGACCGTCGACGGCGGGATGGTGATGTGAACACGGAGTGAGAGTCGCAAACTGAAGGAACGAATCTAAAGGGAGGTGAGGAAAGGGATGGCTTCATTCAGCGAAGATCGGGTCAAGCAGATCATCGTGGACCAGCTGGGCGTCGCGACCGAGCAGGTCACGCCGGAGGCGTCATTCATCGACGACCTGGGCGCGGATTCACTCGACACGGTGGAGTTGGTCATGGCCCTCGAGGAGGAATTCGACATCGAAATTCCGGACGAGGATGCCGAGAAGATGACCACCGTCGCCGACGCAATCAAGTATCTCGAAAGCCACGTGCCGAAGAACGCCTAACTCGGCACCGCCGACTCGCCATCGAGTCGGCGAAGGGGAGCAAAAGCCAGCGTTGAGAAGAGGAACCGGAGAAGGGTCATGATGCGAGGAAACGGACAGCCGCGCCGCGTCGTCATCACGGGTATGGGGGTGGTTTCTCCCCTGGGCTCGGACGTCGAGACGTTTTGGAAACGGCTGATCGCAGGGGAGTCCGGGATCGGTCCCGTGACGCGATTCGACACGTCGAAGTACGACACTCGATTCGCGGCCGAGGTGCAGGGGTATCGCACCGAGGAATTCATGGACCGGAAGGAAATCCGCCGGACCGACCTGTTCGTCCAGTACGCGATCGGCGCCGCCGCCCAGGCCGTGAAGCAGGCGGGCGTGTCGCCGCAGAGCGTGGACGTGAACCGCTACGGGGTCATCGTGGGCTCCGGCATCGGCGGGATCGCGACCTTCGAGGATCAGTACCGAACGCTCCTCGAAAAGGGACCCTCGCGCGTGAGCCCCTTCTTCATCCCGATGATGATCTCGGACATGGCCTCCGGCCAGGTGTCGATCCAGTTCGGCGCCAAGGGTCCCAACTACTGCACGGTTTCCGCCTGCTCTTCCGGGGCGCACGCGGTAGGGGACGCGTTCCGAATCATCCAACACAACGAGGCGGACGTGATGATCTCGGGAGGGGCGGAAGCGCCCATCACCCCGGTCTCCTTCGCTGGGTTCTGCTCTATGAAGGCGATGTCCACACGCAACGACGATCCGCAGAGGGCCTCGCGCCCCTTCGACGCCCAGCGAGATGGGTTCGTGATGGGGGAAGGCGCGGGCATCGTGGTGCTCGAAGAGCTCGAGCACGCCAAGAAGCGCGGCGTGAAGATCCTTGCGGAAGTCGTAGGCTATGGCGCGACGGGAGATGCCCATCACATGACGGCGCCCGCCCCCGAGGGTGAGGGTGCGGCGCGTGCCATGCGGGAGGCGATCCGGGATTCGGGGCTACCGCTCGAATCGTTCGGATATATGAACGCCCACGGCACCTCCACGCCGCTCAACGACAAATTCGAAACACAGGCCATCAAGTCGGTATTCGGGGCACAAGCGAAGAAGCTCCCGGTCAGCTCGACGAAGTCGATGACGGGACACCTTCTCGGCGCCGCAGGCGGGCTCGAGACGATCATCTGCGTCCTCGCCCTGGAGCGGCACACGCTTCCCCCGACGATCAATTACAAGACTCCGGATCCCGACTGTGACCTCGATTACGTCCCCAACACTGCACGAGCGGTCGAACTGCAGGCAGCCCTCTCTAACTCACTGGGCTTTGGTGGGCACAACGTCACCCTGGCGTTGTCGAGGTATGTGGCGTAAGGGGATCCCTACGGGGATCCGCACATTATGAAATTGCTCCGAAAGCTGTTCGGTCTGGACCGGCCGGCGGCGCCGGCAACACGGGCGCCCCGGGACCGGGAATTGGATCTCAAAGGTCTCGAACGTCTTCTCAAGTATACGTTCAAGGATCCGGCGTTGGCCCGCATCGCCATGACCCACCGCTCGTATCTCCACGCGAGCCCCGGCCGAAGCGGGGACTCGAACGAGCGCATGGAATTTCTGGGCGACTCGGTCGTCGGCCTCGCCGTGAACGAATTCCTCTACAACAAATTTCCCAAGCTCCGCGAAGGCGAGCTGACCAAGATGAAATCGCTGCTGGTCAGCCGCGTCATCCTGTCGCGGGCAGCGACCGTGATGGGACTCGGAAACTTCGTCCTCCTGAGCGAGGCGGAGAACGAGTCGGGAGGCCGGAACCGCGCCTCGATCCTGGCGGACACGCTGGAAGGAATCATCGGCGCGGTCTACCTGGACGGCGGGCTCGAGCCGGCGCGGAAGCTGACCGAGCGGCTTCTCCTGCGCGAGGTGCACGAGATCCTGAGCGACGCGAATCTTGCGAATTACAAGAGCATGCTCCAGGAATACGTGCAGGGAGAATTCAAGACGCACCCGCAGTACCGCATCTCCAGCGAGAACGGGCCCGATCACCAGAAGCTCTTCGCCGTCGAGGTCGTCGTGAACGGACGGACGCTGGGGCGTGGCCACGGCAGCAACAAGAAAGAGGCGGAGCAGGAGGCGGCGCGCGACGCGCTCCTCCACTTCGAGAAGATGGTCCGCTCCGAGAAGCAGGGCGGTGATGCTGCCGGCGGAGAGCGGCGCAGGCGCCGGCGCGGCGGCCGCGGTCGCCGCTCGCGCGGCGCAGGCGAGGAAATGAGCGCGGGCGGCCAGCAGCGTGGTCACCGGGAAGGGCGCGGGAGCCGCGACAGCGGAGGCCGTGAGAGCGGCGGTGGAGGCCGCGAGAGCGGCGGTGGAGGCCGCGAGAGCGGCGGTGGAGGTCGCGAGAGCGGCGGTGGCGCCCGCGAAGGCAGAGGCCAGGCGGATCGGCGCGATAACCGGAGGGGCCGCGACATCGAGCCCCGCACGGAGCGGGATCGGCCGCAGGCGGTGCAACCCCCTGAAGGGCGGGAACATCCCGAGGGTCGCGACTATCCTGAGGGGCAAGATCGCCCCGAGGCGCGGGAGCATCCTACGGGGCGCGTCGAGCGCGATCGGCAGGAATCCCGCGGAGAGGATGCCGGCGGTCCGAAGGTAGGAGGGTCGCCGTCGGACCAGGAGACTCCCCCGTGGGCCGCGTCACGCTTGCACACAGAGCCGTAGACTGGTAAAATAGACGAGTCGTCTCGAGACGGGGGGAGGAAGGTCCAGATTGGGCCTTCCTTCATTCCTTCTTGCGGAGACGGTTCACGTGACTGACGCACAGGGACGGGGCATCTTCCTAGCTTTACTCATCGGGATTGCGCTTGTTTTCCTCGCGGTAACACCCACGCCCGCTGCCGCGCTCTACTATTCCTTACAAACCCCCATCGCGCTCGAATGCCATCTGCGATCGGAGTTGGCCGAAGCCGCCGGTGATCGCGACGGCGCGATCGCGTGGGCCGAGTCGCTCGCCTCCATAGACCCCGTATCGAGCTTCGCCATGTCCCGCATCGCCATCCTGTACGAGTCGGGCGGCGAGGACGTGACGGCTCTCGAATGGGGGGAGCGCGCTCTCGCGTTGGACAGCTTGAACGCCGACGCCGCGATGCTGGTCGGACGCATGCGGCTCCGCTCCGGGGAGCCGGCCGTCGCGGCGCAGGTGCTGACGCCGCCGCTCCGACAGCTGGGGGCGGTCCCCGAGCTCTATGCGCTGCGCGCGCTGGCGCACCAGCTTGACAAGAATTACGAGGCGGCGCTCGCCGATCTGAAACGAACCGACGTGCTCCTGCCCGATTTCGCGTGGATTGCGACCGGGATCCTCAGCCTCGCGCTCGAGGACGGCCGACTGGAGGAAGCGTATTCGGCCCTCCAGCTGGCCCTGGAGCTGAAGCCTGACGATTCGCGGACCCTCGCGCTGGGCGTCTCCCTCGCCAAGCGAATGGGAAATCCGATCCTCGAGGAGACGCTACTTCGGGAGTGCGCGCTGGCGCACGGCGCGCGCCAGGAGGAGGTTGCCGCGTACGGCGCGTTCCTGATCCGCCACGGGAAGGAGCACGAGTACCGGATGCTTCTCGACTGGGCGGGGGCGCAAGGCTTCCGCGTCGACGAATTGAGGGTCGGAGCGGGCCGGGCGTTGCTGGCCACGGGGAACTATCGGGAAGCCCTCGCCAGCGTGAAGCCCCTCCGGCACGACCTGAGCGCGTTCCCCGTGCGCGCGCGCGCCTACCTCGGGCTGGGCGATGAGCGGAGCGCGCTGAGTGACTACAGGGCCCTGATGTCGAGACGCGGCCTCTCCCGCGAGGAATCGCTGGTCGTCGCCTACCTCGAGATCCGCGTCGGGAACCGGGAGCAGGGGATCAGGACCGTCGAGCAGGTCCGCTCGGCGCCGCTCGACAATGCCCGCCAGGTACTGGCGGCAAGCCTGTGCTACTCTTTGCTCGGTCATCCCGAGGAGGCGGTGTCGCTGATCCGCGACGGCGCGGGCCGGGGGTTGGCGAGCCCGTCCACGTACGAGCAGCTTGGCTCGGCGGCCACGGCGCTTGGAGATAGCCTGCTCGCCCAATGGGCCTGGGAGCGCCTGCGGGACCTCGGGCGGGAGACATCGGAATGCCTGTACTTCTTCGCTTCAGCCGAGCTGGGACAGGGGCACGCCGACCAGGCCGCTCAGTCCCTCCAAAAGTCGATCGACCTCAACCCGAGGAACGGCAGAGCCTTGCTGATGCTGGGCAACATCCGGAAGGGTCGGGGTCAGCTCGAGATGGCGCGAGATACCCTCATCCGCGCCGCCCAGTGTCCCGAAACGTCCGTCGAGGCGAATCGGGCCCTGGCGCGCGTCTGCCACAGCCTCAGGCTGGACTCGGAAGCCCGGGAAGCCGAATCGCGGGCCCGCTCCGGCCGGACCGGCCCGGCCTCAGGTCTCAGCTTCTTCCAGGGCCGGTAACCCAGCCAAATTCAGGAACCTCGATGCTGGGGGTGGTGTATCCATGAACACGGAGAGCGATGTGCCACCCGAACTACTTCGCCTGAAAAAGCTCGATCTTGCCGAGCTGAGCGACGAAGACGTCATGGAGCGTTGCGCGATGGGCTCCGAGGCGGCGTTTCGCGCGCTCGTTCAGCGCTATCGCACACGCATCATGAATCTCGTATGCAGGTTCATCAACGACCGAGACAGGGCGGAGGAGATCAGCCAGGAAGTCTTCCTGCGCGTCTTCCGGAATCGCGAGCGGTATCGGAAGAGCGGGAAGTTCTCCACGTGGATCTTCACGATCGCGGTGAACTTGACCAAGAACGAGATTCGAAGCCGCGTCCGTCACCGCGGCACGTTCAGCCTGGACGCGATGGAAGAGGAGTCCGGCGGACAGGGTGTGAGCTTTCCGGATTCGAAGCCTCTTCCCGATGAAGATCTCAATGCCAACGAAATTGGACGCAAGGTCGCAGAAGCGCTTCACAAGATCCCCGCGCGCTACCGGGAAGCTGTGGTGCTGCGCGACGTCGAGGGGCTCAGCTACGAGGAGGTCGGCCAGATCCTTCGCATCCCCGGCGGTACGGTGCGCTCACGCATCAACCGCGCGCGGCTGATGCTGAAGGAACGGCTCAAACCCTACCTCAGCCTGGAGGATGTATGAACTGCCGGTCCGCCGAACCACTCCTATCCGCCTTCCTCGAGGACGACCTGAGTCAGAAGGAGCGTCGATCGTTGGAGGCCCACATCCTCGCCTGCCGGCGCTGTTCTCTGTCCGTGCGCGAGCTTCGCGCGACGCTCGAGCTGATGCAGAACGTTCCGTACGTGGAGACGAGCCCTCACTTCGAAGAGGATCTCCTCGCCCGGATCCGCTCCGGCGAGGCCATGAGGCCGACCGTCGTGGAGTGGCTCAAGGGGCTCATGGAGCCGGCGCGTCTTCGCCCTCTCTTCCTCGCGGGCGCGGGCGCATGCGCCGTCTGGATCGGTGTGGTGCTCGTGAACCCGAACGGCGTCAACCGGCACACGAACGTAGCGGGCGTGACGGCGCCCTCGCACCTGGCGCCCGGTTCATCCGTTGCGGCCACTCCGTCGCAGGAGCCCTCGAAGGTCGAGGTAGCGTCGCTCGCAGCTCCTTTCGCCGGGACGCAAACGGCCCCGCGTCAGCCCAACGGACGGACGGGGTCTCGCCCGTCGCCCGCTCGCGGGTCGACCCAGTCCGGGGACGCCCTGGATGAGAGCGTCTGGCCGACGCCCGCTTCGAGCCAGGATGCCGCGATTCCGAATCCGGGCTCGCGCTACGACGACCAGTACATCACCGACCAATTCTTCCTCGAGAGGGATCTCGGGGGGTCCAACAACCCGACGATAACACCCGTCTCGGATCGCTCCTCCGATGACGTGTACATCACCTTCTAGGGGCGTCCCCCCCGCCGTTCGCGCCGGCGCGGAGCGCCGTCTACGCATGACGGCCTTCCTCGCGGGCGCGTTCGCGCTCCTGTTCGCGGCCACCCTCTTCGCACCCGGAGTCCGCGCCGCGCCCAGGCCGCTCCGCTCCGATGACGGCTCGCTCCTGGGCGTCGTCGACTCGGTTCACACGAGCATCCTCACGGTCGTCGGCTACCCGCCCTCGGAGGCGTCGCCGCGTCCTGGGGCGAAGCGTCGGCGGCTCATCGGGACCGCCATTGCGCTCTCGGACCGGAGCATTCTCACGTCCG
Organism: Candidatus Eisenbacteria bacterium; assembly: GCA_005893305.1. Taxonomy (NCBI): domain Bacteria; phylum Candidatus Eiseniibacteriota; species Candidatus Eiseniibacteriota bacterium. The sequence continues at coordinate 179,606 of VBOZ01000017.1, forward strand.
CGAGCATCGCGATCCCCGGCGGCAGCGTTCGCGTGCTGCTGAAAGGGGGCATCGAGCGGCCGGCGGTGCTCTTGGGCATCGACCGCGCCTCGAACATCGCGCTCTTCCAGGTCGAAGGCGCCACCCTCCGCCCCCTCGCGCCCGCGCCGCCCCAGTCGCTCGCCATCGGGGCATGGGTCGCGGTGATCTCGAACGTCGCGGTCACGCGCCCACAGGCGGCCCTGGGCCAGATCGTCGGGCGCGGCGAGCGCATGGATTACGCGCGCTCGGGAGAGATTCTCGAGATCGACGCGCCCAGTTACCCGGGCTCGACCGGCGGCGCCGTGCTCAACGAGGAGGGCGACTGGGTCGCCGTCGTCGTCGGGCGCGCGGTGCCGAGCCCCTCGGACGAGGCCTCGCGCGTCGGGCTGAATCGCGGGGACGATCCGGTCCCCGATCCGAGCAGCGTGCTGATCGCGCTGCCCGTGGATCAGGTCGCTTGGATGACGAAGGAGCTCGAGACCTACGGCAGCGTGCGACGCGGCTACCTCGGGGTGCAGCTCCGGCGCGCGACCGGTGCGGCGTCCGACTCGCTCGGCGTGCTGATCGCGGGCGTGGTTCCGGGCAGCCCCGCCGACTCGGCCGGAATCCGGGCGGGGGACCGCGTTCTGGCCATCGAGGGCGAAGAGGCCCACACGGCCGACGCGCTCACGACGAAGGTTCGCGCGATTCGCCCCGGAGACCAGATCGAGCTGACCGTGCTCCGAGGGACCGAGATATTTCCGCTCCACGTCATCGTGGGAGCGGCATTCGTCCAACCCCCCGTCGGCCCCCGTCCCACCGTCTCGCCGGACGTCGGCCGGATGAAGCAGGAGATTCAACGCCTCGAGCAGGAGAAGCAGCGGCTCGAGGAGCAGATCCGCGGGCTCGAGGGCGCTCCCCAGCGCTAGCCCCGCCGCGCGGCCTGTGGTAGCCTGCGCGCCACCGATGATCCGCGTGCGCGTGCAGGGCGTTCCCCACGTCACCCAGATCCGCGTCCGTCGCGGCCTCCTGCGGCGAGCCGGCGCCCTTCTACGCGAGCTCCATGCCGGCGGAACCGCCGCGCTCGTCACCGACCGCACGGTCGGCCGGCTCTATGCCGCGCGCGTCGCGGCGAGCTTGGAGCGGGCCGGCTTTCGCGTCGTTCGCACGGTCCTTCCCGACGGGGAGCGCTCCAAGTCGATCGACTCGTTCCGCGCGCTCTGCGGGCGGTGGTCCGAGGATGGCGTCGGCCGCGACGCGATCGTCGTCGCGCTCGGCGGGGGCGTCGTCTCGGACGTGGCGGGCTTCGCCGCGTCGACATTCGCGCGCGGGCTCGCGTGGGCGGCCCTGCCGACCACGATCCTCGCCCAGGCGGACGCGTCGATCGGCGGAAAGGTCGGGGTCAACCTCCCCCGGGGGAAGAATCTGGTGGGCGCGTTCCACCATCCCACGGTCGTCTTGGCCGACACGGAGACGCTCCGGACGCTCACCCCGCGGGCCTATCGCGCCGGGCTCGCCGAGGTGTTGAAGATCGGCGTGATCCGCCGGCCCGAGATCGTGTCGCGCCTCTACCGCCTCACGGCGCGCGGAGGGTGGGGCGAACCCCGCGTGCTCGAGCCGCTGATCCGGATGGCTGCCGCCGAGAAGGCCCGATTGGTCTCGAAGGACGAGCGAGACCGCGGCGTCCGGCTAGCGCTCAACTTCGGCCACACGGTGGGGCACGCTCTCGAAGCGGCCTACGGATACCGACGCTATTTCCATGGAGAGGCCGTCGCCCTGGGAATCGTCGCCGCGCTCCGTCTGAGCGTGCTCGAGGTCGGGCTGGACCCCATCGTAGCGATCGAGATCGAATCGATCTTGCGGCAGCTGGGGCTGCCGACCCGGCTCGACCGGCGCCCCGGAATCCGCTTCTGGAATGCGCTCGATCGGGACAAGAAGCGTGGACGGGCGGGCGTTCGGATGATATTGTGCCCGGCGATCGGCAAATCTAAAGTCTTTGAACTGTCGTCGCTTACCGCCCTTCGGCGCGTCGTTCTGGGTCTGGTCCGTCCCGCCTAGGAGGGTCCTATGAGGAACGACACGCGCCAGGAGGCGATCCTGCCGCTGGAAGAAATTGTCGCGAGGGATCCTGCCACGGCGCTCTACCTACAGCTTGCCGAGCGACTGATGGAGCGGGGACGCCTGGATGAGGCGATCCAGCTCTGCGAGGACCGGCGCACCCGCCCGGGGAACGGCGTCGGGGACCGCATCGTTCTCGGCCGCGCTTACCTCGCGGACGGCCGGTTGAACGAGGCCCGATCCGAGTTCGAGGCGGCGCTCAAGCTGGATCGCGAGAACGTGGTCGCGCTCAAGGCGCTCGCGGGGATCCTCTCCCACTCGGGCGACCACGATCAGGCCACGGGCTACTACCGCGCTGTCTGCCGCATCGATCCCGGCGATCTCGAGTCCCAGACCGCGGTGCACCAGATCACCTCGGGCGAGTTTCCCGAGGCGCGGCCCGCCGACGTCATCGTCGGGCAGGGCGATCTCTCCTGGCAGCCGGTCCGGCTTCCCCGCGAGGAGGAGCACCTGCCCGAGCTGGCGCTCGGCCTTCGCACGATCGAGACGTTCGATCCGGGCCCGGCGCCGTCGCCGTATACGGCGGTGACTCAGGATTTCCAGGTTATTCCGATCGAGCGGCTGGGGCGGATGGAGCGGGAGGCCGCCGCGCCGCCCGCGCCACCGGAAGCGGCAGCGTCCGCCCCGCCCGCGGCCGACGCCCCGCCCGGCGATGCCGTCGCGGCCCCGGAAGCCGAGCCCGCGCAGGCCGGGCCTCCGAGCCAGGCCATGGAGCCTTCCGTGCCGTCTCCCAACCCGGCGCCGAAGCCGTCGGGCCCGATGATCGAAGGGAACAAATCGGCGTTCCAGGAGTGGCTCGACCGCCTGGGCGGCAAGAGAAGCTGATGGCCCGCGACGTCTGGGTGCTTCACGGACCGAACCTGGGTCTCCTCGGCCGCCGGGAGCCCCGTCTCTACGGCAAGGAGACGCTCGAATCGATCGACAGGCGTCTCGTGAAGCTGGGCGAGGCCCTCGGCCTCCGGGTCGCATCGTTCCAGACGAATCACGAGGGCGCGCTCATCGATCGGCTCACGATGGCCATGGACGAAGTCGACGGCTGCCTTCTCAATCCCGCCGCCTTCAGCCATACGAGCCTCGCGCTGGCGGATACGCTGCGATCGATGACGATCCCGGTCGTGGAAGTCCACATGACCAACCTCTACGCGCGCGAGCGGGAACGCCAGGAGAGCGTGACGGGGAGCGCCGCGACGGGCGTGATCATGGGATTCGGCCCCGCGAGCTACGAGCTCGGTCTCCACGCGCTCGCCGCGATGGTCGGGGGCGCGCGCGGCCAGGGCAAGCGTCGATGAATCTCCGGCGCACGATCCAGGAATTGGTCCAGATCATGCGCGAGGAGGATCTCGCCGAGATCGAGGTGAGAAAGCTGTTTTCCGCGGTTCGCGTCCGCCGCCCGGGCGGCGAGGCGGTCCACGCATCGGCGCCGGCCGCTGCCGCGGCCGTCGCCGCATCGGACGACCACAAGGCCGCGAGCGCCGCCGCGGATCTGGTGCCGATCAAGTCCCCGATGGTCGGGACGTTCTACCGCTCGCCGGCGCCGGATGCCGACCCGTACGTCGAGGAGAACAGCACGATCGACGTCGGACAAACGGTTTGCATTGTCGAGGCGATGAAGCTGATGAACGAGATCGAGTCGGACGTGAAGGGTCGGATCACCAGCATCCTCGTCGAAAACGCCCAGCCCGTCGAATACGGGCAGGTTCTGTTCCTGGTTGAAGCCGACAGCGCCGCGTAGCCAGCGTCGCGGGGGAATCGAATGAACGTAAAACGCGTCCTGCAGAAAATGGTGGAGCTTAAAGCCTCGGACCTGCACCTGAAGGTCGGCACCAAGCCGACCGCCCGCGTGAACGGGGAGCTCGTCGCGATCGAGGAGCCGGCGCCCACGCAGCAGGACCTCGAGGCGATCGTGGACCAGATCCTGACGCCGAAGCAGAAGAAGGTGTTCGAGGATACGAAGGAGGTCGATTTCGCGTTCGGCGTGACCGGGCTGGCCCGGTTCCGTACGAACTTCTTCCAGCAGCGCGGCACCTTCGCGATGGTCTTCCGCCAGGTTCCGGCCACGATCCCTGCGTTCGAGGAGCTGAACCTTCCTCCGGTGATCGAGGAGCTGGCCAGCCGCCAGCGCGGGCTCATCCTCGTCTGCGGCACCGTCGGGAGCGGGAAGTCGACCACCCTCGCCGCCATGATCGACTCGCTGAACCGGCGCGAAGCGAAGAACGTCATCACGATCGAGGATCCGGTCGAGTTCCTCTTCCGCGACAAGAAGAGCACGATCTCGCAGCGGGAGGTCGGCCTCGACACCGCCAGCTTCTCCGAAGGGCTGAAGCACGTCCTCCGCCAGGACCCCGACGTGATCCTGATCGGGGAAATCCGCGATCCCGACACGATGCGCACCGCGCTCATGGCGGCCGATACGGGGCATCTCGTCCTCTCCACGCTCCACACCGTGGACGCGCCCCAGACCATCAACCGGATCATCTCCTTCTTCCCGCCGCACGAGCATGACGAGATCCGGTTCATGCTCGCCGCGACGCTCCAGGCGGTCGTGGCCCTGCGGCTGATTCCGCGCTCGGATCAGCCGGGGCGGGTTCCGGCGGTGGAGGTGATGATGGTCACCGCCACGATCCGGGAGTACCTCCAGGACCGCGACAAGATCTCCCTCATCCAGGGCGTGATCTCCGAGGGCGTTTCCCAGTACGGGATGCAGACCTTCGACCAGTCGATCATGAAGGCCTACACGGATGAGAAGATCAGTCTCGAGAACGCTCTCCGCTTCTGCTCCAACCCGACCGAGTTCGAGCTTCGGGTGAAGGGAATTCACTCCACGTCCGACGAGTCCTGGAAGAGCTTCGAGCGGCAGAAACAGGAAACGACGTAGCGGGCATGTTCCGGAAGATTCTGGTCGCGAATCGCGGCGAGATCGCGCTCCGGATCATCCGGGCCGCCCGCGAGCTCGGGATCGAGACGGTCGCCGTGTTCTCGGAGGCCGATCGCGACTCCCTCCACGTGCGCCTCGCCGACGAGGCGGTCTGCATCGGGCCGCCCCCGTCGTCGGCGAGCTACCTCCACATCCCGCGGATCATCAGCGCGGCCGAGGTGACGGCCGCCGAGGCGATCCACCCAGGCTACGGGTTCCTCTCCGAGAACGCCCACTTCGCCGAGGTGTGCGAGTCGTGCCACATCCGATTCATCGGTCCCACCTCCGAGATGATCCGCGCGATGGGGGACAAAGCGGTCGCCAGGAAAACCGTGGCCTTAGCCGGCGTCCCCGTCACCCCCGGGAGCGAAGGGATCCTCTCCTCGGCGGATGACGCCGTCGCCGTCGCCCAGAAGCTCGGCTTCCCCGTGATCATCAAGGCCTCCGCGGGCGGCGGCGGGAAGGGGATGCGCATCGCCACCGATGAGGCATCGCTCCGAAACGGGGTTCTCACCGCGCAGGCCGAAGCGGAGGCGAATTTCGGCTCGGGCGAGGTCTACCTCGAGCGGTACATCGAGCGCCCTCGCCACATCGAGTTCCAGATCTTCGGCGACCGGCAGGGGAACGTGGTTCACCTGGGCGAGCGCGAGTGCTCGATCCAGCGGCGCCACCAGAAGCTGATCGAGGAGTCGCCGAGCGTGGCGCTCACCCCGGAGCTCCGGAAGCGGATGGGGGCCGCCGCGATCAAAGGGGCGCGCGCGATCCGGTACGAAGGCGCCGGCACGATCGAGTTCCTCCTGGGACCGACGGGCGAGTTCTATTTCATGGAGATGAACACGCGGATCCAGGTGGAGCATCCGGTCACCGAGGAAGTGACGCGCCTGGATCTGATCAAAGCCCAGATCGCCGTTGCCGCCGGAGAGCCGCTCCCCTGGAAGCAGGAGGAGATAAAGATCGACGGCCACGCGATCGAGTGCCGCATCAACGCGGAGCGCCCCGAGCAGAACTTCCAGCCGTCGCCGGGCACCGTCCGATATTTCCACGGCCCCGGCGGACCCGGCGTTCGGGTCGACAGCCACCTCTACTCGGGGTACGTCGTTCCCTCGTACTACGACTCGATGGTCGCGAAGATCATCTGTTGGGGTCGCGATCGCGACGAGGCGCTCGCCCGGATGCGCCGCGCGCTCCAGGAGACGGTCGTCGAAGGGATCGACACGACCCTCTCGTTCCACCTCCAGATCCTGGCCGACGAGAAGTTCCGCCGGGGCGAAATCCACACAGGCTACCTGGACGAGTTCTTCGCGGCCCGGAAGCAGGCCGCGTGAGGCGCGGCGCCGCGACGCCTTGAACCGGATCGATCTCTACTTCACCCCGCCGGAAGCCGAGCGCGCGTCGATCGACGGGCGTCAGATCGTCATCATCGATGTACTCCGGAGCTGCACGTCGATCGCGGTCGCCCTCTCGAACGGCGCTTCCAGGGTCATTCCGGTGGAGTCGGTGGAGGAGGCGGCCCGGCTCGCCTCGTCCCTGGGCGCCACGTCCCCCCTCCTCTGCGGCGAGCGGGACGGGCGAAAGGTGAGCGGCTTCGATCTCGGGAACTCGCCCCGCGAGTACGCGCGGGAGCGCGTCGAGGGAGCCACGTTGATCTTCGCGTCGACCAACGCGAGCTCGCTGATGGCCGGCCTCCTGGAAGGGCGGGAGCAGTTGCTCCTCGCCTACGTCAACGTCGGCGCCGTGGCGGACGCGGTGCGCCGTCGCGGCGAGGACCTGGTCGTCGTCTGCGCAGGGAAGACCAACCGCTTCGCGCTGGAGGATGCAGCCTGCGCCGGCGCGCTGATCCGACGGTTGGAGGCCGCGGGAGAGGCCGTCGCCTTGAACGACGCCGCCGAGACGGCGCGGGAGTACGACCGCGCGCACGGCCACGACCCGGAGGGGATTCTGAGCCGCAGCGAGCACGGGCGAGATCTGATCGAGATGGGGTTCGGGGACGATCTACCCGTCTGCGCCAGGATCGACAGCGTGCCGGTCGTTCCCCACCTTCGCGAGGGGCGGATCACCGCCCTGTCATCCGCCCCGTCTCGCCCTTCGTAAAAGCTCCACCGCCAGCGCGCCGAAGAAGAAGTTGCCGATCCATGCCGCAACGACCGGCGGGAGCTGCCCGTTGTGGCCCAGCGCCTGCCCCAATCGGATGAAGGCGTAGTAGACGAAGCTGATGAAGACCGAGAGCCCGAAGCTCACGGCCAGCCCGCCGCGGCGCACGCGGAGCGCCAGCGCGGTTCCGATCACGACCACGATCAGGTTCGTCAGCGGGAACGCCACCTTGAGGTAGAGCTCGACCAGGTACTTCTGCACCCGGCTCCCGCTCTGCTTCAACCTCGCGATGTAATCGCGCAGCTCCCAGTACGAGAGGGCCCGCGGATCCTCCTCGGCCTTCGCGAAATCGTCCGGGGTCTCGAGGAGGCCGGGGATCACGAGCTCGTTGAATTGGGCCGCGTGCTCTCCCTCACGGTCGAAGCGGCGCACGAAGCCGCGCCGGAAGACCCATCGCCCGTTCTCCCATCGCGCCGTCTCGGCGTCGATCCGCCCCGTCAACGTGTGCTGGCTGATCTCCTGGATGACGACCTCGCGCATCTCCATCGTGGGGATGGCGTACGTCTTGATGAGGAACGTGCGCCCCTCCCGCCCCAGGTAGGCCAGATTGGTGCGGACCGTGGCCCCTTCGGGGCTCTGCTTCTTGATATTCACGCGGTAGATCTGGAGCTTGCGCGCGTTCAGGTGCGGGAGGGCGACCTCGTTCGTGAGGAAGACGAGCGTGCTCACGGCCAGGGCGAGCGCCCAGAGGGGGAGCGCGATCCTTCCGATGCCGATCCCCGCGGCCTGCATCGCGGTCAGCTCGTTGTGGCGGCCGATCTGTCCCAGCGCCACGAGGCAGGAGAGGAGCATCGCCATCGGAAGGACCTGGATGATGATGCCGGGAACGGAGACGGCGTAGTACGTCGCCACGAGATGCACCGGCACCCGGTTGTCGAGGTAGGTGTCGAGCTTCTCGAACACGTCGATGATGATGAAGACCGAGACGAAGAAGACGAGCGCGGCGAGGAGGGAGATGAGCTGCTCGCGAAGGAGGTAGCGGTCCAGAATCCTCACGAAGGGACGGCCCGCCGCGGGCGCGGCTTTCGCCGCGGCCGGCGGATGATCTCCGCCGCCTGGAGCGTGAGCAGGATGCCGATGGCCCCGATCACGAGATTCGGCGTCCACATGGCGACCCACGGCGCGAGGAGGCGCCGATCGGCCAGCTCCTCGCCTCCCGCGAGGCAGAGGTAGTAGAAGATGAAGAAGAGGATCGAGAGAAACGCCACGGAGATTCCGCTTTTTCGCGCGCGGATTCCGAGCGGGGCGCCGACGAGCACGAAGACCACGCAGGCGGCCGGAATCGAGAACTTCTTCTGAACCTCGACCTCGAGGCTCTGGGCGCGGCGCTCCAGCGCGTCCACCTCCAGCTGGCGCATCTGGATGATGTCCGCCGTGACCGGAGAGACGAACCGCGATGGGCTCAGCGGTCCGGGCGCGCTCTCGCGGACGTCCACGGAGGAGAACGCCCGGAGCGCGTTCCGGAGCCACGCCCGGATGCCGCTGGGGGCGCGGTGGGGGACGACCGCATTCACGAACGAGTCGTAATCCTTGAATCCGGCCGCGTGCAGGACCTCGTCGCGGCGCCTCGCCGCGTCGCCCAAGTCCTGCCGGAGCTTGTGGATATGGTCCTCCATCATCCCCAGGCTCATCTCCCGGTCGCCCCGGGTCTCCCGGTCCCGCCGCTCCAGATCCCCCCCATCTGTCCGAATATTAATGACATGCGTCTTGAACATGAGGCGGCGGTAGGTCCGCTCCGCGTCGTTCGGGGGGACTTCGTGGATCTCGCCGTCGTGGAGCTCCAGCGACATCACCCGGCCGTCGGGCGAGTTGTGGATGACGCCCCAGTCGGCGAGAATTGTGGTCGGCCGGGCGCCCGAATTGAGCTGGTAGATCTTGACGCCGCGGATCTCGTTGGTCCGGTCGTTCACCTTCTCGACGAAGATGCTGTAGCCGACGAATCCGTCGATGAAAACGCCCTCCGTGATCTGCGCCGTGGGGCGCTTTCGTCCGACGTCGGCCATCAGGTTCGCGAGCGCGTGGTTCGACTCGGGGAGGACGTGGTTGTTGAAGAGGACGAGGAGACCGGCCAGGACGCTGGCCGCCAGGAGCGGGGCCCCGACGATGCGGAGCAGGTTGACCCCGTTTGCCCGCATGGCCGCGATCTCATTATCTTGGGAGAGCCTGCCGAACGTGGCCAGGCTGGCGATCAGGACCGAGCAGGGAAACGCCAGAGCGACCATGTAGCCGAGCGAGAGGACGAACATCTCCAGGACGATGCCCGCGCTCACCCCTTTTCCGATCGCCAGGTCGACCAGATCGAACAGGAAGTCCAGGCTGAGCAGGAAAATAACGATGCTGAACCCGATGAGGAACGGGAAGACGTGTTCTCGGAGAACGTAGCGTTCGAGTATTCTCATGCGCTCTGAGCGGCGGGCCCGCCCAAAGGGCACGCGCGCCGCCAGTATAGGGAGCGGAACGGCCCTGGAGCAAACTTTCCCGGGGGTCCCCAACCCGAGGTCTGAAAACCGGTTGGCCGTCGAACCACAACGCGTCCACGGGGTTCAAGTAGAGGCGGCCCCTTTCCCAGATCGGGCCTCCCCGGGGACTCAGCCACCAGCCATGGGATCATGCGCCAACGCCTGAGGCTTTGCCTCCTCATCCTGCTTTGCCTCGGCTCCCAAATCTGGGGCGCCGCGGAGGCCGCGCCAATGCGCTTCCGCGCCATGCCGGATCCCACCGCACAGCTGACCTCCATTCCGTCGGATGACGCGTCAAGCAGCCTGCCTCCGGGCTGGGGGTTCCACCCCATCAGTCCCACCGGTATGTACCCCACCGGGCAGGGCGACATCGACGTTTCGATCAACCCGGTAACCGGGAAGATTCTCGAGAGCTACCGCGAGGGCGACGTCGAGGTTCGCGAGCCGCTCGTCATCACTTCCGAGGAGTACAACCAGATCCTCTCCGGGCGGACCGTGCGCCGGCTCTGGAACGACAAGACCCGCCAGACCCGCTCCGTGGCGCGCGGGCAAGGGCGCGGCGGCAGCCTCTTCCGGGTCGAGCTCCCGGTCCAATTCCCCAAGCTGATCCGCTCGATTGTCGGCGACGGGGCCCCCAACATCGAAGTGTCGGGCAGCGAGTCGATCACCTTGAGCGGGACGAGCGACTGGGTCCCGGGCCACGCCGTCCAGACCGAGCGCAAGAAGCAGAGCGGGTTTCCGAGCCTCGAGATGAAGCAGGAGCTGAACGTGAACCTGACCGGCTCCATCGGGGACAAGATCAAGGTCGACGGCGACCAATCGAGCAACGTCCAGACCTCGGTCGACAACAAGGTGAAGCTCCGCTACGAGGGCGACGAGAACGACATGGTCCGGTCGGTCGAGCTGGGCAACACGAACCTCTCGGTCGAGGGGGCGTCGTTTCGCCAGGAGGGTCTGTTCGGCGTCAAGACGGTGATGAAGATGGGCAACGTGGACCTGACGACGATCGCGAGCAAGCAGCAAGGGAAAACCGAGACGGCGCGATTCACGCCGTCCGGTGACAGCAAGAAAGTGCAGATCCGGGACCTCGATTATATCCACCGGACCTACTTCCTGATCGCCGACAAGCCGGTCAAGATCGCCCCCGGGAGCATCAGGCTCTACAAGGACGATTACGTCAACACGCCGGGCGAGCCCGAGGGGCTCGCGCGCCTGGACCCCACGGCGACCCCCGACAGCGCCTCGAATCCCGAGATCCCCGGACACTTCACGCTGCTCTCGCCGGATGACGCTTATACCGTCGAGTACCCATGGGTCCTCCCAAGCGGCGCGCGGGTTGGGTTCGCGATTCCGGTGATTCATCTGAAATTCCAGCTCGGCTTGACCGAGGTGCTCGCGGTGGCGTACTCGGACGAGTCGAGCGGGACACCGGTCTCGGTCGGCACGACCACCACGGCGGAGTACAGCTCCGAGGACCTGGCGCACAGAAAAGGCCCCAACCAGCTCCTGCTCAAGATGCTGAAGCCGCGATTCGACGATCTCCAGGACGACTCCACCGGTTACGTCGCCAAGACCCCGTGGTATCCCGCGCTCCGCTACGAGCTACGGAACTATTACGACCTGGGCGGACGGGACATCTCGCTCTCGACCATGAACCTGACGATCCGCCGGCTCCAGTCGGGCCTGGCGACCGATCCCGAAACGGCGACCGACCCGCGTACCCAAGCGGATGTGAAGCTGATCGAGGTCCTCGGGCTCGACCAGCGGGGCAAGGCCGGATCCTCGAATCCGGACCTGCCGGACGGCCGGGTCGACGACCAGTTCATCGACCCTGCCAACGGGATCATCTTCTTCCCCGACCTTCACCCGTTCGCGCCGGATTCGTCCCCTCCGGATTCGACGGTCCCGTGCGGGTCCGGCTATGGGGGATTCAACTGCCTCGACAACTTCAACCGGAACTTCCTCGCCGGGGCAACGGCGAATCGGAAGGTCTACTACACGAAGAATCCCGATGCGTTCCAGGACACGCGCTACTACATCGAGGCCGAATACAAGAGCAGCCAGCAGGGCTTCTTCCTGGGGCGCTTCGACATTCTCGAGAACTCCGAGCAGGTGAAGGTCGACGGAATCCCCAAGGTCCGGGGCACGGACTACAGCATCGATTACCAGACCGGGCAGCTCACTTTCATCTCTCCTCCCAAGCCCGACCAGACGATTACCGTCGACTTCTCCTTCTCCCCGGGGTTCGGCACGACGCAGCTCACGCTTCTCGGCGCTTCGGCCTCGTACGTCCCGGGGCCGAACCTTAGCGTCACCTCGAGCGTCCTCTTCGACAGCCGCGGCGCTCAGGAGAAGAATCCCAAGCTGGGGGAAGAGCCGGCGAAGTCGATCATCGGTGACCTCTCCTCGGTCGTCACCTTCAAGCCCGTCTGGATGACCGCGCTGGCCAACGCCATCCCGGGCGTCCGGACCACGACCCCATCGACGCTCAACATCCAGGGACACGCGGCCATGAGCGTTCCCAACCCGAACACGGCGGGCGAGGCCTACGTCGACGACATGGAGGGGAACCGCGAGTCGAACACGGCCTCCATCTCCCGCACGCAGTGGTTCTGGTCGAGCACGCCGCTCGACGCGACCGGGCAGCCCCTGTTCGCGAACGACGTCTCCCAGCACGCGCGGATCGCCTGGTATAACCCCCCGAGCACGCTCACGGACAACAATCCGAGCAAGATCAAGGAGCGCGACTTGAAGCCGGTCCTCAAGAACGAGGAAGGGGGAGACGCCATCCACCACGTGCTCGAGATGACGGTCACGCCGCCCACGAATCAGACCGGCGTCACCTCCACGAACTGGACCGGCATCACCCAGTCGCTGGGCGCCGTGGGGCAGGACTTCTCGAAGCTCCGATACGTCGAGATCTGGATCAACGATTTCACGCCCGTCCACGACACGACCCAGGCCAAGCTCCACATCGACTTCGGCCGGGTGAGCGAGGACGCTTTCTGGGAGCCCAACAAGGGGCCGGACGGGGTGATCGAGACGGAGGACAAGAACGGGGATGGAAAGCTCGACCGATCCCCGACGGACGAGGACACCGGGATCGACGGCGTGCCCGACGAATTGGAAACGGGCCCGAACGGAACGGACCATTGGGACCCGGTCACGAATAAGGACCCCAACGGGGACGACTACGCCTACAGCCTCGATCGCCCGGACGACTACAGCCGGATCAACTACACCGAGAAGAGCAGCGTGAACGACCCAAATGGCCGCCCGGACACCGAGGACCTGAACCACGACGGGTTCGGGGACTTCGGGAACGACTACTTCGAGGCGACGCTCGACCTCGCCGATACCGCGTACGTGGCGATCGATGTGCCCAAGGACTACGCGAACGACCCCAAGGTCATCGGGACGATCAAGCCGTACAACGGATGGCGTCTCTTCCGGATTCCCCTGTCGGCCGTGGCATTCAACCGGGTCGGCTCGCCGAGCTGGGGAAGCATTCAGCACCTTCGGCTTTGGGTCGACGGCCTGCGAGCCACTCCCTTCAAGCTGCAGGTGGGCGGGATCGAGCTGGTGGGGAATCGATGGCTCGTCCAGGCGATCTCCCCCGATGCGGCATCGCGCGGCGTCGAGCTGGGGGTCGGGGTGAGGAACAACAAGGACGACGCCGACCTCTACCAATCTCCCTACCAGGTCGGGAACGCGGTCGGCGGGACCGCCCAGAGGCGGGAGCAGTCGATGGCGCTCCGCTACGCGGGCCTCGCGGCCGGCGACACGGTGCTGGCGTTCAAGACCTCGAGCCAGGACCGGAGTGGGCTGGGCTGGACGCAGTACAGCCAGATTCGTTTCTGGGTGCACGGGGAGACGGGCGTGGAAGCTCAGAATCTCCGGGCCGTGGCCCGCTTCGGCGCGGATACGGTGAATTACTACGAGTACTCGGTGCCGGTGCACAGCGGGTGGCAGAACGTGATCATCCCGATGGAGCGCCTCTCGGGGCTGAAGGAAGCCGGCCGGGCGCAGGTCAAGGTTGACTCCCTCACCGCGGCCTCGACCGGCGAGTTCTACACGGTCGTCGGCAACCCGAGCTTCACTCGGATCTACCGCACCAGCTTCGGCGTGGACAGGCACGGCGGAACGGGAACCGAGCAGGGGGAGGTCTGGGTCAACGACCTGCGGCTCTCGGGCGTTCATCGCGACCGGGGGACCAGGGGCGACGTGACGGTCCAGGCGAATTTCGCCGACGTCCTCGCCATGAACATCACGCACGAGAGCCAGGATGAGAATTTCTTCCGGGTCGGCTCGGGCGCCAATCAGGGCTCCGGCTTGAATCATGTGGCCACCGGGTTCTCGACGACCCTCCAGGTGGACCGCCTCATGCCCACGTCGGGGCTCCAGCTGCCGCTGCGTTTCTCGGTCCAGCAGGCGAGCGACGTGCCCAAGTTCCGAACAGGCTCCGACGTCATTCTGAGCGGGTCCCGGTCGGACCTCGAGACGCGGCAACAGAACCAGCAGTCGGTCGATCTTTCCTATCACCGCTCGGGATCCCGAAAGGGCCTCGCGCGGTTCACGATCGACGCCTTGAGCGGCGGGATGGGATTCACGCGCCGGAACAGCGTCAACCCGACCTCGAAGGATTCCTCATGGGCCTTCAACGCGTCCACGGGCTACGACCTTCCGGTCGGCGGCGGCGGCTTCAGCCTGGGGTCGAAGCTGAAGGTGAACCTTCTGCCGGACGTGGTCGGATTCTCCACGGCGTGGCAATCGACCCGGGACGTCTCCTACGGGCGCTCGCTCGAAGATCAGACCGACTCGACGGGCGCGCCGGTGGACTCCACGTTCCTTCGCTCGGACGTCAAGGTGAGGCAGCTCACCCTGGGCAGCACCTCCTCGTGGACGCCGCTCAGCTCGATCCGATTCCGATACAGCATCACCTCGATCCGCAACATGCTCCTCCACGACGTGGGCCCCTTCGGCGTCAACAAAGGCACCGAGATCGATCAGAGGCGCGGCATGGAGCTCAATTACACGCCGCGGTGGCTCGCGATCCTTTCGCCCAACATGAGCCTGAGCGGCCGCTATCACGAGTCGTCCCGGCCCGAGCTTCGGATTCTCTCGGACGACCCCGCCGGCCTGAAGAGCATCGACAACGGAGGGACGGCGCGGGTCACCGCGATCCTGCCGATCGGACGATTCGGGCAGAAGATGAGCTCGAAGCCCGGTACCAAGGGCGGTGCCTACGCGTTGAGCCCGCTTCGATTGATCTTCTCCCGGCTCCAGGACATTCAGGGCACGTTCAGCTTCGAGCGCGGGAGCGTGATCACGCGCGTGGCCGGGGATGCCGGGTTCCCGTTCGAGACCGGATTCACCGGGGCCCTGTCTCCCCGCCTCGCGGCGCTCAACAACTCGGTCTTCTCCTCGAATCGGGCGTACACCACCGGGGCGAACACCACGATCCGTCCCACGTCGAACATCACGGTCGACGCGCGCGCCGATCACCGCCTCACCTTCACGGACGGAAACCTGGGCGGCGCGCGGCGCCAGCTCCAGCTCACGCTCCCCGATCTGAAGGCGCGATGGCTCGATCTGAACCGCCTCCTCGGCCTCTCGGGCTCGATCAACTCGATGTCGCTCAATTCCGGATACAACCTCCGGAGGGAGGAGATCGGCCCCCAGGACGGACCCCTGGATCAACGGGTCAACACGACGACCTGGCAGCCCCTCATCGGCTGGGATCTGGCCTGGCGGAACGGCCTCCGCGCCAACATCAGCACGGCGGTGGTGCAGGCCACGAGCCTGGATCAGCGGAGCTTCGGGATCGTAGGGGAGCGCCAGTCGGTGAATACCGACATCCGGTTCACCAAGATCTTCCCCGCCTCACGCGGCATCAGGTTCCCATGGAGCAAGAAGGCGATGAAGCTTCCGAACGATTTGAACCTGAACCTGACCGTCTCATTGGCCTCGGACCGGAAGATCACGAAGCAGCCCCAGTTCCCGGACCTCGTGGAGCTGGACACCCAGCGGCTCAGCGTGACGAGCGGGACCACGTACAATTTCACCCAATCGATCTCCGGCGGGTTTAATCTGGGCTATCGCAACAACAGGGACTTGAAGACCCAGATCACTTCCCGCGGGATCACGATTGCGTTCAACGGCCAGTTCCGCTTCTGAAATTCGAAGGTCCCGCGTTCCGGGCGCTCTTCGGAGCGCGCTCCGGGCCGGCCTCGTCACGATCCTCCTCGGATTCGCCTCATGCGATCGTCCCGCCGCGGCCTTCGAAGGGAATCGCGCGTTCGGGTGGCTCAAGCAGCAATGCGACTTCGGGCCCAGGGTTCCCGGCACGGCCGCCCACGATACCTGCTTCGCCTTCCTCCTGAAGACGCTACGGGGCTACGCACCCGAGGTCGAAGCCGACACGTTCTTCTACGATTCGCCGATCCTGAATTCCAGGGTGCGGCTCATGAACGTCGTCGCGCGGTTCCGGCCGGACCTCAGACAGCGCGTCCTGTTCGGGGCGCACTGGGACACGCGGCCCTGGGCCGACCGCGACCCGGAGCCGGCGAAGCGCCACTTACCGATCCTCGGGGCGAACGACGGCGCGTCCGGCGTGGCGGTTCTGCTCGAGCTGGCCAGACTTGTCAAGAAGAGCGGGCCCATGGTGGGCGTCGACATCGTGATCTTCGACGGCGAGGATCTCGGGACGCAGGTGGATCAAAACGGATATTTCCGCGGGTCCAATCGGTACGTGGAGGAATCCTCCGGGCAGAAGCCGCCGCTCTTCGTGATCGTCCTGGACATGGTGGGGAAGAAGGACCTCGACCTCCACTGGGAGGGGAACTCACGCAGGCTCGCCTCGAACATCGTCGACCTAGTGTGGGGCCAGGCCAACGACCTCGGCGTCCGGAGCTTCCGGTCCGACGTTCGACATACGGTCTTCGACGACCACATGCCCTTCTTGAACGCCGGGATTCCGGCCATCGACGTGATCGATTTCTCCTACCCAGAATGGCACACCACCCACGACACGCCCGACAAATGCTCCCCGGAAAGCCTGGAGGGGGTAGGCCAGGTGCTCCTAAGCCTCGTCCGCAAGCCCAATTTCCTGTCTAACTGAAATTTCTGCTTGATCCTCCGGGGCGACCCCGGTAAGTTGGGGGGTCCGAGTGGGCCAGGGGTCCACTCGAACTTTTTCGGCCCTGGCCCGCGGTCAGGGGGGGGCCTCAGAGGCGTCATCCGATGGAACTGAATCAGCTTCGGGAGGAGCTCGCGGGACGTTTCCAGGCCCTCCTTCAAGAGGAAGCGTTCGATCTTTGGGACTTGGAATTCGCCTCGCAGGCGGGCGCGACGGTCGTGCGGGTTTTCGTCGATCGGCAGCCCGGCGTGACCCTCCAAGACTGCACTTACTGGAATAAGAAATTCGGCCGGTACCTGGAAGAGGAGAACCTGATCCAGGGACGGTACGTGCTTGAGGTCGGCTCGCCGGGAATCGAGCGGGTGCTCCTCCGTCCGGAGCACTACGCGCGATTCGTGGGCTCGACGCTCGAGGTCAAGCTTCACGACCCGCGCGACGGCCGCCGAACGTTTCGAGGAGATTTGCGCGCGGCCGGACCGGACACGATCGTCCTGTCGGATGCGGATGTGGGAACGGTCTCGCTGCCGTACGCGGCGATCCGGAAATCGCGTTTGATCATCGACCCGTGGGAAGGGATGCGCGGCCAGGAGCGCCGGCGCAAAGGATGAACACTTTGGCAAGGGAACCTCAGGTCAAGAACATGAACTACGAGCTGATGGAAGCGATGGCTCAGATCGCGCGCGAGAAGAGCGTGGACAAGGCCATCCTCGTCGAGACGCTGGAGGCCGGGCTGCTTTCGGCCGGCCGGAAGCGTTTCGGGCCGAACGCCAACATCGAGGTCCGCTTCGACGAGGGGAGCGGCCGCATCGTCATGCGGCTCAAGCGCTCGGTGGTCGAGGACGCGGACGATCTGGGCCTTCAGGTGGATCTCGCGGAGGCGCGGACGATCGAGCCCGACATCGAGATCGGGCAGGAGCTGGTGCAGGAGCTCTCGCTCGAGGAGCTCGGCCGGAACGCCATCGCCGCGGCGAAGCAGGTGCTGGTCCAGCGCGTTCGCGAAGCCGAGCGGGAGCGGATCTACGAGGATTATCACGACCGCGTCGGCGAGATGGTGCGCGGCACCGTGCAGCAGGTCGATCGCGGCAACATCTACGTCAAGCTCGACCGGTCGGAGGCGATCCTGCCTCCGCGCGAGCAGATCGCCCGGGACCGCTACCACCAAGGGGACCACATCAAGGCGTTCATCATCGCGGTCGACAAGCTGGCGCGCGGCCCGCAGATCATCCTCTCGCGGACACACCCCGAGTTTCTCCGTCGGCTCTTCGAGGCCGAGGTACCGGAGGTGGCCGAGAAGATCATCGAGCTCAAGGGAATCGCGAGGGAGCCGGGCTCCCGGGCGAAGGTCTCCGTTCTCTCGAACGACGACAAGATCGACGCGGTGGGCGCCTGTGTGGGAATCAAGGGCTCGCGCGTTCAGGCGATCGTGAGGGAGCTGGGCGGCGAGAAGATCGACATCGTTCCTTTCAGCCAGGATCCGGTGGTCTTCGTGACGCGCTCGCTCAGCCCGGCCAAGGTTCTGGAAGCGCAGGTGGTCGAGGCCGATCAGAAGACTCTGGTCACGGTGGCCGACGATCAGCTCTCCCTGGCCATCGGCAAGGGCGGTCAGAACGCCCGGTTGGCCGCCAAGCTCACCGGCTGGAAGATCGATCTGATCTCGAAGAGCGAGCGCGAGCGCCAGCGGGAGTTCGAGCGGAAGGTTCGAATCGACATCGAGGAGCTTCTGGGCGCGGGTCCGAAGCTGCGCGAGAAGCTGATTCGCGAGGGGATCGAGACGGTGCAGGACCTCCTCAAGACGCCGCTCACGGAGCTCCTGGCGATCCAGGGCGTGGGCGAGAAGACCGCGGAGAAGCTGCTCGAGGAGGCACGCGCGCTCGAGGCGACGCGGAGCAAGGAGCTGGAAGTCGAAGCAGCGCGGGCGCAGGAAGCGGCCGCGGCGGCGGCTCTGGAGGCGGCGACCGAGAAGGCCGCGGCGGATACGGCGGCGACCGAGAAGGCCGCGGCGGACGCGGCGGACGCGGCGGCGCAAGCCCGGGCCGCGGCAATCGCAGAGGAGGAGGCTCCCGCATCGGCGGAGGAGGCCCCTGCATCGAACGACGAAGAATCCCCCGGCGCGCCGGAGCTTGCGGCGGAGCCGGATGAATCCAAGGAGACGCCGCCCCAAAGCTGAGGGGCCGGAAACGAGGAGCGATGCCAGAAACGAAACGACGGGTATACGAAGCCGCGAAGGACATGGGGATGTCGAGCGAGGCGCTCGTCAGCATTCTCAAGTCGCTTCAGGTGGACGTGAAGAGCCACATGAGCTCGATCGGCGCGGACGTGGTCGAGCAGGTCCGGCTCAAGCTCGCGCGCGAGAAGGAGGCGGTCAAGGAGGAGGAAGCCCGCAAGCGCGAGAAGGCGGCCCTGGCCGCCAGGGCCGCGGCCGAGGCTCAGCGCCGCACGGCTCCCGCGGGCGCCCTCGCCACCGCGAAGAACGCGAAAGTCTTGAAAAAAGGGAAGAAGCGCGCCGTCGACGAGAAGCTGATCCGGGCCTCGGTCCGGCGGACCATGGCCGAGATGGAGGGGACCAAGCGCCGCCGACACCACCGCGAGCGCGAGGAGGGAGCCGCCGTCGGCGTCGAGGAAGCGCCGCGCATCATCCGCGTCAGCGAGTTCATCTCCGTGGCCGAGCTGGCGGGCCAGCTCGAGGTGAAGCCGCAGGAGGTCATCGCCGTCTGCATGCAGCTCGGCATCATGGCGAACATCAACCGGCGCCTCGACAAGGATTCCATCAGCGCGGTGGCCGACGAGTTCGGCTTCGCGGTCGAATTCGTCTCGGAGCTGGGCGAGGAGGTCGAAGAGGCGGCGGCGGACGAGGCGGGAGACCTGAAGCCGAGGCCCCCGGTGGTCACGATCATGGGACACGTCGACCACGGAAAGACCTCGCTCCTCGACTACATCCGGAAGACGAACGTCATCGCGGGGGAGGCCGGCGGCATCACGCAGCACATCGGCGCCTACGAAGTCGAGCTGCCCCGCGGCGACAAGATCACGTTCCTCGACACGCCGGGCCACGAAGCATTCACCGCGATGCGCGCCCGCGGCGCGCAGGTGACGGACATCGTCGTGCTTGTCGTCGCGGCGGACGACCAGGTCATGCCGCAGACGGTCGAGGCGATCGATCACGCCCGCGCGGCGAATGTTCCGATCATCATCGCGATCAACAAGATCGATCTCCCCGGCGCGAACGTCGAGAAGGTCCGCCAGGACCTGTCGAAGCACAACCTCCTCGTCGAGGAATGGGGCGGAAAGACCATCGCGGTGTCCATCTCGGCGAAGGTCGGGACGAACATCGAGAAGCTCCTCGAGATGATCCTCCTCCAGGCCGAGCTGCTCGAGCTGAAGGCCGACCCCTCCAAGGCGGCCCGCGGAATCGTCATCGAATCCAGGGTCGAGCAGGGTCGCGGCATCATCGCCACCGTGCTCGTCCAGAAGGGGACGCTCCGCGTGGGGGATGCGTTCGTGGCGGGATCAACGAGCGGGAAGGTCCGGGCCATGCTGAACGAGCGCGGCGGCCGGGTCCCGGAAGCGGGCCCATCCACGCCGGTCGAGGTGCTCGGCTGGAGCGCGGGTCCGCAGGCGGGCGATACCTTCGCCGCGATGCAGGATGAGCGCGAGGCGCGCGAGCTGGCGACCAAGCGCGGCCAGCTCCAGCGCGAGCAGGAATTCCGCCTCTTCCGCCACGTGACCCTCACCGACCTCTACAGCCAGATCAAGGCCGGCAAGGTGAGCGACCTGCTCGTCGTGCTGAAGGGCGACGTGGACGGGTCCGTCGAGGCGTTGGAGGACTCGCTGACGAAGCTCTCGACCGAGGAAGTGCAGCTCCGGGTGATCCATCGGGCCGTGGGCCAGATCAGCGAATCCGACGTGCTCCTTGCCGCGGCCTCGAACGCCGTGATCATCGGGTTCCACGTGAAGCCCGATCCGAAGGCCGTGGAGCTTGGAGCCAAGGAAAAGGTCGACATCCGGCTCTACGACATCATCTACGAGGCCGTCGCCGACGTGAAGGACGCCATGTCGGGGCTCCTGAAGCCCGAGATCCGCGAGTCGGTGGTCGGATCGGCGGAAGTGCGTCAGATCTTCCGCACGACCAAGTCCGGCGTGATCGCAGGCTGCATGGTGCAATCGGGGACGATGCAGCGGAGCGCCCGCGCCCGGCTGATCCGCGAGGGTCAGGTCGTATGGGACGGCAAGATCTCCTCGCTCCGCCGGTTCAAGGACGACGTCCGCGAGGTGGCGAGCGGATACGAATGCGGCATCTCGCTCGAGGATCGCGACGACATCAAGGAGAAGGACGTCATCGAAGCGTACGTCCTCGAGGAAGTCGCGCGCCGGCTCTCCTGAGATGCGGGTCGGAACCTTGCGCCTCGAGCTTCATCTTCCGGCCTCCGATTCCCTGAAAGCGAAGCGGTCGGTCGTCAACCGCGTGAAGGAGCGTGTCCGCTCCCGGTTCAACGCGTCCATCGCCGAGGTGGGCCATCAGGACCTGTGGCAGCGGGCGACCCTGGGCGTCGCGATCGTGGGCGGCGAATCCGGCGTCCTGGACCGGGTCCTGCACGACATTCTGGCATGCGTCGAAAGCGAGGATCGACTCGCCGTGATGGACTACCAGATCCAAGTCGACTGAGACGCCCCAACCCAGGCCCATGTCCTCCCGACCCGAAAGCCCCCGCACCCGACGCGTGGCCGAGCGCATCACGGTCGAGCTGGCGGAGATCCTCGCCACCAAGGCGGAGGACCCGCGGCTGCGCACCCTGAGCGTGACGGGCGCGCGCGTGTCCCGGGATCTCTCGTCGGCCCGAATCTGGGTGAGCGGCGCTGTTCCCGCTCCCGAGGAGCCGGCGATTCTGAAGGCTCTGGCCCACGCGACGCCGTACCTCCGAACGCTGCTCGCTCCGCGCCTTGGCCTGCGGATCGTGCCGACCCTCCAGTTCGCGATGGACCATTCGACCGAGTCCGGCGCCCGGATCGAGAAGCTGCTCCAGGAAATCCGAAAGCCCGACCTCCGCGAGCCCGAAAGCGAGTGACCCAGGTGGCCCACGACGAATTCCGCGAGTTCATCGACTCCCACCGGGAGTTCCTGATCCTCTCGCACGTCGATCCGGACGGGGACGCGATCGGGTCCTCGCTGGGGCTGGCGTGGGCGCTCAAGGGTCTTCAGAAAGAGGTCGTGGTCGGGAACGAATCGCCGCTACCCGATGGCCTCCGCTTCCTCCCAGGCTCCGAGTGGGTGAAGCTCCCCGCGGAGATCGGACGGGTGTTCGACGCGGTGTTCGTCCTCGACTGCTCGAGCCTCGATCGGGCGGGGGAGGCCGCGCGCCTCGTGGCCCCCGGGGCGGCCGTCGCGAACGTCGACCACCACGCGGCGAATGACGGCTTCGGCGCGCCGCGCCTCGTGAATGTCGAAGCGAGCGCGACGGCCGAGCTCATCTACGAGATCCTGGACGCCTACGGCACGCCGCTCGAGCCCGAGGTGGCCGCGTGTCTCTACGTCGGGCTCGCGTCGGACACCGGCGCCTTCCGCTATCAGAACACGACCCCCCGCGCGCTCCGCCTCGCGGCGCGCCTGGTGGAGCACGGCGCCCAGCCCTCCACCGCCGCGGACGCGCTCTACGGACGGAAATCGGAGGCGAGCCTGCGCATCCTCGGCCTCGCCCTCGCGTCCCTCGAGAAGCGGGCCGGCGGACGGGTCGGAGCGCTCACGATCAGCCACGAGATGTTCCAGCGGGCCGGCGCGACTCCCGAGGACGCGGACGGGATCGTCCAATTCGCCAAATCGCTGGACGGGGCGCGCGTCGGGATCCTGATCCAGGAGGTGGCCCCGGGTGAGGTCCGCATGAGCTTCCGCTCCGACGGCACCGTCGACGTGAACGAGGTCGCGGGCCGTTTCGGCGGGGGCGGGCACAAGAACGCGGCGGGCGCCCGCGTGCGCGGCGACCTGGCGCGCGTGCGCGGCGACGTTCTAGAGGCGCTCGACCGGGCGGTGAATGGCGGACCTCCTCCACCTCGTGGATAAGCCGGAGGGCTGGACCTCCCACGACGCGGTGGCACGGCTTCGCACGCTTCTGGGTGAATCCCGCATGGGACACGCGGGCACGCTCGATCCCTTCGCGAGCGGCCTCCTACTTATAGGAGAGGGGCGCGCGACGGGATTCCTCGGCTGCCTGGGACTTCTTCCGAAGCGCTACCTGGCCACGGCCCGCCTCGGCGTCGCGACCGACACGCAGGACGTGACCGGCACCGTGACCGCCACGTCGAGCCGGATGCCCTCCCTCCCCGAGGTCGAAGCCGCGCTAGCCCGCTTTCGGGGCGCCATCAGGCAGCGACCGCCGCTCTACTCCGCCGTCAAGGTGGGCGGGACTCGTCTCTACAAGGCCGCGCGGCGCGGAGTGGACCTCGAGCGCGAGGATCGGCCGGTCCATGTCTACGAGCTCCGCCTCGTCGGGGACGCCCTCCCCGAGATCACCCTCGATGTCACCGTGAGCCGGGGGACCTACGTGCGCACGCTGGCGCACGACCTCGGAGAGACGCTCGGCTGCGGCGCCCACCTGACCGCGCTGCGGCGGGTCGAGTCGGGCCCGTTCCAGGTGGACGCTGCCCTCTCCTGCGATCGGAGCTCGGGGCACGAGGAGGGCGCGTATCGGGAGCGGGCGCTCGAGCCCGACCGGGCCCTCTCCTTTCTGCCGCGCGTCCGATTGAGCGACGACGAAGCGGCGCGCCTTCGCCACGGTCGAGCGCCGGTCCTGGAAGCCGACCGCGTCGAGGAGCCGGACCGATGCTGGCCGCTGCCGCCCGGGGAGAGTGGATGGCCGCTCGCGCTCGTGGACCAGGCGGGGTCGGTTCTGGCGCTCGCGCGTCCCTGGCGGGATCAGGTCTCGGGGGCGGCGGTCGCGCTCCAGCGGGTCCTGGTCG
This sequence comes from Candidatus Eisenbacteria bacterium, assembly GCA_005893305.1. Classification (NCBI taxonomy): domain Bacteria; phylum Candidatus Eiseniibacteriota; species Candidatus Eiseniibacteriota bacterium. Next base: position 203,334 of record VBOZ01000017.1, read on the forward strand.
GAGCATGACGACGCCCGTTCGCCCGGTCGCGCTCACGATCGGCGTTTTCGACGGCCTCCACCGGGGCCACCAAGCGGTCATCGCCGCGACGGTCGAGGCCGCGCGGCGTCGGGCCGGGGCGGCGTGGGTCGCGACGTTCGATCCGCACCCCGACACCGTGGTCCGAGGCTCGGCGCCGCGCCCGTGGATCACGCCCCCCGACGAGAGGGCGGACCTCCTCCACCAGATGGGGATCGACCGCGTCGAGATCGCGCGCTTCGATCGGGAGATCCAGGCGCTCACGCCGGAGGGCTTCCTGGATCGCGTGCTCGGCCCCGGCGCTCCGCTCGCGGCGCTGGTCCTGGGCGCGGATTTCCGGATGGGCCGGGATCGGGTGGGAGACCGCGCCTATCTCGAGTCGCTCGGACGGTCGCGCGGCTTCGAGGTGCTGGAAGTGCCGCTCGTGAAGGGTGACGGAGCGAAGCTCTCCAGCACCGCTCTAAGGCAAGAGGTCGTCGCGGGCCGCGTGGAGAGCGCGTCCGAGATCATGGGGCGTCCGTATGCCTTGGAGGGTCGCATCGGCTCAGGCGCCGGCCGGGGCACCGGGCTGGGATACCCGACCGCGAATCTGGAGATACACCCGGCGAAGCTCCTGCCTGCCCCGGGCATTTATATTTCTTACAACGATTTGGGGGGCGGGGAGAGGCAGCCCGGAATCACGTACATAGGGAGCGCATCTACCTTTGGGCCGGGACCTACGCGCGTGGAGGTCCATCTGCTCGACTTCTCGGGCAGCCTTCGGGGCCGACATCTGAAAACAATGCTGATCTCGCAGCTTCGCGCCGATGAAGTATTTAGCTCGCCGGCGGACCTGGTCAAGGCGATGGAGAAGGACCTCCAGCGGGCGCGAGCGTTCTGGGCCGCCTCGAAACCGGCCGGTCGAGAGTCCCGCGCTTAGTGCAGTTTGGGTTTGAAACCCGCGAAGCCTATGCTACATTCCCCGCTCGTACACTGAGAGGGAAAGTCGAGGAGGTGGCACCGGTGCCGTTGACGCCTGAGAGGAAGCGCGAAGTGATCGGCCAGTTCAAGATCCATGATACCGATTCCGGATCGGCCGAGGTTCAGATCGCGCTCCTCACGGAGAGGATCAAGTACCTGACGGAGCACTTCAAAGTGCACAAGCGCGACCATCACAGCCGTCGCGGCTTGCTCCGGATGGTGGGTCAACGTAGAAGGCTGCTCGATTACTTGAAATTGACGAGAGTCGAGCGCTACCGGATGGTGGTCAAGGAGCTCGGCCTCCGCAAGTAGGCTGCTCACCGCGCAAGCGGACCTCACCAGCAGTACCTCCCCCAGACACTCCCGCGGCACCCGCCTGGCTCCATGGCTCGCCAGAGCGCGTTCGCCAGAGCGCGTCTCGGATGATTTTCTATCAAGAGTCAAAATGAAGGAGACTAGAATGCCCGAATCCGTAAGCCTCGAGCTAGGCGGCCGTCCGTATTCCATTCAAGTAGGAAAGGTCGCCAAGCAGGCCTCGGGTGCTACGTGGATCCAGTATGGCGAGACGGTCATCTTGACGGCGGCCGTCGCCAGCAAGGATCCGATCGACAAAGACTTTTTCCCACTCTCGGTCGAATACCGGGAGAAGACTTACGCCGCGGGGAAGATCCCGGGCGGATTCTTCAAGCGTGAAGGGCGGCCCACCGAGAAGGAGATTCTCAGCAGCCGCCTCATCGATCGGCCGCTTCGCCCGCTCTTCCCGGACGGCTACAGGAACGAGATCCAGATCATGTCGACGGTCCTCTCCTCGGATCAGGCGAACGACTCCGATGTTCTCGGAATCACGGGCGCCTCGGCCGCGTTGATGGTCTCCGACATTCCGTTCCCCGAGCCGGTTTCCGCGGTGCGCGTGGGCCTGGTCGAAGGGAAGCTGGTCCTGAACCCGACGTTCGCGGAGCTCGTCGAGTCCACGCTGGACCTGGTGGTCGCGGCCACCGACACGAACATCGTCATGGTCGAGGCGGGCGCCCGCGAGGTCGCGGAATCGAAAATCGTGGAGGCGTTTGAATTCGCCCACCAGGCGATCCGGCAGCTCAACAAGCTGCAGCACGAGCTGAAGGCGCGCGTAGGGAAGCCCAAGCGGGCGTTCCCGCTGCCGCAGCGGGACGAGACGCTCGTGAAGGCGATCACGTCGACCTTCGGCGACAAGGTCAAGACCGCGAACAAGATCGCCGAGAAGAAAGCGCGACAGGACGGTCTCGACGCCGTGCTCCAGGAAGCCGTCACGCGCTTCGAGGAATCCCACCCCGGCTCGGCCAAGACCGTGAAGCAGGTGATCGGGGAGATCGAGGAGCGCGAGGTTCGCCATTTGATCGTGAGCGAGCAACGCCGCCCCGACGGGCGCGGCTTTGACGACATTCGAAACGTGACCGCCGAGACCGGCATCCTTCCGAGAACGCACGGCTCGTCGCTCTTCACGCGCGGCCAGACCCAAGCCCTCGTGGTCGCGACGCTCGGAACCAAGGTGGACGAGCAGCGCGTCGAGGAGCTGGAGGGGCAGAGCTGGAAGAGCTACATGCTCCACTACAACTTCCCGCCGTACTCAGTCGGGGAAGTCCGGCCCTTCCGGGGCCCGGGCCGCCGCGAAATCGGACACGGAGCACTGGCCGAGCGTTCGATCGAGCCCCTCATTCCGACCGACGTCGACTTCCCATACACGATCCGCATCGTCTCGGACATTCTGGAATCGAACGGATCCTCGTCGATGGCGACCGTCTGCGGCGGAAGCCTCGCGCTCATGGATGCCGGCGTGCCGATCAAGGCTCACGTCGCCGGCGTCGCCATGGGGCTGGTCAAGGAGGGCGACAAGTTCGCGATCCTGACCGACATCCAGGGAGTGGAGGATCACCTGGGCGACATGGACTTCAAGGTCGCGGGTACCCGCGCCGGCGTGACGGCGCTCCAGATGGACATCAAGATCGCGGGCGTCTCCTATCAATTGATGGCCGACGCGCTGGAGAAAGCGCGCAAGGCACGAATGCACCTCCTCGACATCATGGAGACGGCGATCGCGAAGCCGCGCGCGGAGCTGTCGCCGTACGCGCCTCGGATCTACATCATGATGATCGACCCCGACAAGATCCGCGAAGTGATCGGACCGGGCGGCAAGATGATCAAGAAGATCAGCGCCGAGACCGGCACGCAGATCGACATCGAGGATTCGGGAGAGATTCGGATCGCGGCATTCAGCGGCGCGGACGGAGATCGGGCACGCGAGATCATCCGCTCGATCACCGAGGACCCTGAGATCGGCCGCATCTACCAGGGCACCGTTCGCCGGGTGGTGCCGTTCGGCGCGTTCGTCGAGATCTCCCCGGGCAAGGACGGGCTGGTGCACATCTCCGAGCTCGAGGACAGGCGTGTCGAGCGGGTCGAGGACGTCATCAACGAGGGCGATTCGGTTCTCGTGAAGGTGATCGGGATCGACCGCGAAGGAAAGATCAAGCTGAGCCGAAAGCAGGCGCTGCCGGGACATGAGAACGATCCGGTCGTGGCCGCTTCGGATCCCCGCGGCGGACGCGGCGGCGGTCGGGACGGGGGCAGGGACGGCGCGCGCCGCCGGCCGGAGCCGTCGCGCCGATAACGGTGTGTCAGACCGAATCGAGAACCGCCCAACGGAGGCTTCGGCCTCCGTTGGCGTTTCGGGCGGCGCCACGGGGTCCTCGCCCGTGCGCCTCGCCCGTGCGGCGGCCATGACCGAAGAGAGCCGCTTTTCGCGCGCCGTGCTGCCGTCGGGGGTCGTCATCCTCGGCGAGCGCATGGACTCCGTCCGCTCCGTCGCGGTCGGCGCCTGGGTCCGTGTCGGGTCCCGTCACGAATCGGCGCGGGAGGCGGGGATGACCCACTTCCTCGAGCACGTGGTCTTCAAGGGTACCCGGCATCGCGACGCCCTCCAGATCGCGCTCGCGATCGAGTCGGTCGGCGGGCATCTCGACGCTTTCACCGGGCGCGAGGTGACCTGCTTGAACGCCAGGGTCTTGGAAGAGGACCTGGACTTGGCCGTGGACGTCCTGGCCGACCTCGCGCTGGGGCCCCGCCTCGATCCCGTCGAGATCGAGCGGGAGAAGAACGTCATCGCCGAGGAGATTCACAACTACGAGGACACGCCGGACGATCGCGTTCACGACCTCTTCTCTGAGCTGGTCTGGCGGGGGCATCCGCTCGGCAATCGGATCCTCGGCACCGTCGAAACCGTCACGGGATTCACGCGCGACGCGATCGCCGCTTACCACGCGCGCTGCTATACCGCGCCCAGCATCCTGATCTCGGTGGCCGGACGCTTCGCCTGGGATCAGGTCGTCGCGGTGGTCGCGGAGAAGTTCGGCGCCGCGCCGGCCGGCTCCCGGATCCCCGCGCCCGCCGCCTCGACTGACGGCCGGGGCGTCGTCCACCAGGTCAAGGATCTGTCCCAGCTCTACCTCTGCGTCGGCGCCACAGGCCTTCCGCACGAGCACCCCGACCGGTACGCGCTGGTCCTCCTCTCGACCATCCTGGGCGGCGGGATGAGCTCGCGGCTCTTCCAGCGGGTCCGCGAGCAGGAGGGCCTCGCCTACTCCGTTTATACCTACGCCGATTCCTACAGCGATGCGGGGATCTTCTGCGCATCCATGAGCGTCCAGCCGGTGCACGGCCGCCGGGCGATCCAGCTCACCCTCGACGAGTTCGCGCGCGTCGCCGACGAGCGCATCCCCGAAGCGGAGCTCGCGTCGGCCAAGGCGCAGCTCAAGGGGAACCTGCTGCTCGGCCTCGAGAGCACGACGAATCAGATGACCCGGCTCGCCCGGTCCGAGATCTATTCCGGCCGGTACGTCCCGGTGGATGAGCTGATCGCCTCGGTCGATCGGATCACCGACGACGACGTTCGGCGCGTGGCGGGGGAGCTCCTCTCGCGCGACAGGCTCTGCCTCGTGGCGCTCGGCTCCAAGACGGAAAAGGTGTTCGAGGCTTCGGATCTCATCCCGGGCGCGGTCGCGTGACGGCGCCCATCGCGGTCCGCGTGCTGCTCGAGCCCCACGCCGTCTCGCCGCCGGCCTACCAGTCGGAGCACGCGTCCGGCGTGGACCTGGTCGCTGCCCTCGACGGCGAGGCCGAGATCACTCCCGGACAAGTTCTCGCCGTCCCGACGGGGATCCGCCTCGAGATTCCGCCGGGTTACGAGGGACAGATCCGAGCGCGGAGCGGCCTGGCCGCGCGCCACGCGATCGGGGTGCCGAACGCGCCCGGAACGATCGACGCCGACTACCGAGGGGAGGTCCAGGTGCTCCTCGTCAATTTCGGCACGCGCCCCTACGTCGTGCGGCGGGGCGACCGGATCGCTCAGCTCGTTTTCGCCCCGGTCGCGCGGGCAACGCTCGAGACGACCTCCGCTCTGACGGAAACCGCGCGCGGCGAGGGAGGCTTCGGCCACACCGGGCGATGAGGGAAGCTCCGCTCGCATGGACGGTGATCGTCCTCCACCAGACGCCGGCCCGATTCACCGCGGCGCCGATGGGTGTGTCGATCCCGGCGCTCCGCCGCGTGCTCCGCGCGCTCTTGGATCGCGGGCACCGCTTCGTCGGATTGGACGACTCGGCTCCCGCCGGCGCCCCGCCGGGCTCGATCGCGCTCACCGCGGATGATGGCTATGCGAGCCAACTTACGCATTTGAGGCCGCTTCTGCGGGAACTGGGGATCCCCTGGACCGTGTTCGTATTGGCAGGGATGCTGGGGAAGCGAAACGATTGGGACCATCCTTGGGTCTCGCCGCGCGAGCGTCATCTGACCCCCGACGAGGTACGCCGGCTGGCGGGGGAAGGTGTCACGATCGGCTCGCACGGTATGACGCACGTCAACATGACCGCGCTCCCGGATGCCGCGCTCGAGGAAGAGCTCGCGCGCTCCAGGGAGACCCTCCGAAACCTCTCCAGCCAGCCGGTGGACTGCGTCTCGTATCCCTGGGGGCTGGCCAATGAGCGCGTGACCGACGCGGCCAGGAGCGCCGGCTATCGCTTGGGTTTCGGCGCGGACGTCGGGCACACGACCGGGGGATCGGCCGCGCGGGCCGGCGCGTCGAGCTTTCTGATTTCACGGCTCGGCCTCTATGGACCGGACCAGCTCTTTCCCGGGCTCGCGGCCGCCGCGATCGGCCATTCGCACCCGCTTCGCTCGTTCCGAGGCGGGCTGGAGCGCGTGGGACAGGGCCTGCTCGGGGTGGCCATGGCGAGCCAGGCGAGGCCCCGTGGCTGACCGCGGCCGGGGCGGCCTTTTCACGGCGCTTCTATTCCTTATAGCGTCCCTCGGCACGCTTGCGGCGGGGCAGGAGAACTCGGCTTCCCCGCCGGATTCGGTCGCCGACTCGCTCGGGGCGGCCAAACCGGAAGCGATCCCCGGGGCCAATGCCGGGTTGGCGGGGGGCGATAGCCTTGCGGCCGGGGCGGACGTCGACCCGGGACTGGCACCGGTGCCGTGGAAGATCGGGGAGTATTTTCAGTTCTCGATCGACTGGAACGGGCTGAACGGCGGAGGCTCGCTCATGCAGGTGCAGAACATCCAGCGCCTCGACGGTCGGCGCGTCTACAGAATCGTCACAAAGTCCGAGTCGAACTCATTCGTCTCGAAGTTCTACAAGGTTCGCGACAGGGCCGAGAGCTACATCGACGCCGAGTCGCTCTACACGCGCCGGTTCGTGAAACACCTGCGCGAGGGCTCCTATAAGAAGGATGTCGACGTCCGCTTCGACCAGGAAACGCACAAGGCGGCGTACGACGACGGAGCCACGATCGACGTGCCAGCGCGCGTGCACGACGTGCTCTCCGCGTTCTATTATGTGCGCACCCAGCCCCTGCCGACCGGGGGGACGATCCTGCTCCCGACGCACGACAACAAGAAGAGCTATGACATGGAGGTCAAGGTCCACAAGCGGGAGCGCGTCCAGGTGCCGGCGGGAACGTTCGACTGCGTCGTCGTGGAGCCGATCCTCAAATCGGAGGGCGTATTCAAATCCAAGGGCAGCATTCTCGTTTGGCTCTCGGACGACGCGCGCCGGATCCCGGTGATGGTGAAGAGCAAGGTTCCGGTCGGCTCGATCTCGATCAGCTTGACCGACATGCGCCTCTCGTTTCAGCGCAAGCAGTGAGCGCTCCGCGGTGAGCCGCCACCCCGAGATCGACCTCCGGGCGGTCAAGACGATCTCCATCGGGAAGCGTCCGAACAAGGTCCGAATCGAGCAGTTCGCGTCGGCCCCCGATCCTTCCGCTCCCATCGGAACGTTCGAGCAATTCCTCCCCGACCTCCTCGCCGGGGCCTCGCTTCGCGAATTGCTCCAGGCCTGGGTCGTTGCCCGCGCGGACGGACGCCCCGCGATCGCGATGCTGGGGGGCCATGTCATCAAGACGGGGGTGCAGCGGCCCCTCCTCTCGCTCCTGGACGCGGAGGCGTTCACGGCGATCGCGATGAACGGCGCCGCGGCCATCCACGATTTCGAGATCGCCCTCTTCGGGCAGACTTCGGAGCCGGTCGAGGAGACGCTGGGGACCGGGCAGTTCGGCCTCGTCGAGGAGACGCCGGCGCTCATGAATCAGGCGGTCAACGAGGGCGCGAAGCGTGGGCTGGGCATGGGCGAAGCGCTCGGCGAGTTCCTGGTCGAAGCCGACGCCCCGAACGCGTCGGTCAGCGTGCTGGCGCGGGCGGCCTCGATGGGAGTTCCGCTCACGGTCCACGTGGCGATCGGCACCGACACGCTCCACCAGCACCCTTCCTTCGACGGCGCGGCCACCGGGCTCGCGACGCACCGCGATTTTCGAATCTTCACGGCGGCGATCCGCGACCTCGAGGGCGGCGTCGTGCTCAACTTCGGGAGCGCGGTCATCCTGCCCGAGGTATTCCTGAAGGCTCTCTCCACGGTGCGGAATCTGGGACACGAGGCCTCGCGCTTCGTGGCCGCGAACTTCGATCAGATCCGCCACTACCGCCCCGAGAAGAACATCCTCGAACGGCCCCTGCTCGGCGGCGGCAAGGGCTACTCGTTCGTCGGGCCCCATGAGATCTGGTTTCCCCTCCTCGCCGCTCTCTATCTCGCGCGAGCGCCACGTCCTGGTCGATGAGCCGCTCCCGGCTCATCCTGCTGGCGCTGGGGATTGTCCTGAGCGCCCTTGCGATCGTCCTGCTCGCCCGGTCGATCGACATCTCCGCGGCCATGCGCGCGCTCAGCCGCGCGAACATGGGCTGGGTGGTGGCGGGCACCCTCGTCACGTTCGTCGGCTATTACCTGAGGGCCCTCAGGTGGCGTGAGATTCTGGCGCCCCGGGTCCAGCCCTCGATGGCCCGGCTCTTCAGCGCGACGATGGTCGGGTTCCTGGCTATCAACACCCTCCCGGCGCGTCTCGGGGAGCTGGTTCGCGCGTACGTGCTCGCCCGCACGGAGAAGATCCCGACAGCGACCGTCCTTGGGTCGCTTGCAGTGGAACGAATCCTCGACATGGCCATGCTGGGTATTTTTTGGGCGCTGTCGCTCTTGATTGCTCCCATCCCCGACTGGTTCCGGTGGAGCGGCTACGCGACGATCGGAATCGGGGGTGCAATCGCGGCTGCCCTTTGGGGGCTCCATGCGACCCGGGGCCACGCGGGCTGGAGCGAGGGCCGTTTGATCGCGCTGCTGCCGAAACGCCTGGGGGGGTTCATCTCGAAGGGAATACCGGCGTTCGGCGCCGGGCTTCAGGTCTTCGGGAGCCCCAAGCTGATGGCGAAGGCCAGCGCATGGTCGATCGTCGCCTGGGTAGTCAGCGCGAGTGTCTTCCTTTTAGTTGGGCTGAGTCTCGGGCTCCGTGTCCCCGTGGGAGCGATCTTCCTGCTGACTTTTGTCGTCTGCCTCGGCATTTCCCTGCCGTCGTCACCCGGTTTCATCGGCGTCATGGAGGGCGCCTGTGTCATGGGACTCTCCATATTTGGCGTTGGCGGCCCCGAGGCCCTCGCCTTCGCGATCCTCTATCACGTGACGCAGCTCGTCCCTCCTCTCGTTCTTGGCACTTATTTTGTTTTTAAACAGCACCTTACGCCGGAATTGATCCATCTCGAGGGGGGCGCCGATGGGGAGGTCGTGCGAAAAAAGAGGCGACAGTGAAAAGCGGGCAGATAGCGACCGCACGTGTGTAAAGCTTTTTTAGTTGACTCTGGGCAGGGGGGCTGCTATACTCGTTTGTGCGGTAAATCCGCGCTCAGAGGGCACTTAGGATAGGGATTCTCCGAAATGGAGAGATGATGGCGGCTTCCGGCCGGGAGTTTCAGGCACGTGTCGGCGGCAGAGCCTCATCCCTATTGGCTTCATGTACCCTCATCGTGGCATTAAGTTTCACACCGTGGGTGATCGGCGCCGAAGCACCGTGGGCGCAATTCGCGTTCCGAGCGATTGGGCTGACGGCATTCGGGGTCGTGTCGCTGAATGAGATGAGGGGCGCGCTCGCGCGCAGCCGTTGGGCAGCGAGTGCAACGATGGGGTGCATCCTGATCGTCGCAACATCCGGCCTCTCGGCGGCGGTCTCGATCAATCGGGGCAAGAGTCTCGAAGCTATGCTCAACTTACTCGCCATCGCAGGGCTCTTCCTCACCGCGGCTATCGTGCTGCGCGGAAAGAAATTTTTCCGCGGCGTCGCGCTGCTCGAGGTGCTTGCGGCCGTACCCGTGGCCGCCGTGGGTATCGCCCAGCACTTCCGTCCCGATCTGGTGCCGGCCGGGAATTCCTATCCCGGACGCGCTCTCGGCCCGTTCGGGCAGCCGAATCGTCTCGGCGGTTACCTGATCGCGCTGATCCCTCTCGCTCTCGCGCTCTCCTTCTCAATTCAGGATCGCTTGCTCCGCCTCGGGCTTCTTCTCGCCGTGTTCGCGTTCACGCTCTGCCTTGTCGCGACCTATTCGCGCGGCGCGTGGATCGGATTCGCCGTGGGGCTGCTCTCGCTCGCGGCGCTGCTCACCCGATGGCCCGAGCTCATGCCGCGGCCGGTCTGGATCGGCGCCGCGCTGGTCGCGCTTTTGGCGCCTGCGATCCTCCTTCTCCCGTCGATCCTTTCGCGCATCACGCCCAAGCCGTCCGCCGCGCCTGCCTGGAATCTTCCGATCGATCCGGAGCGGGAGGGGAGTGGCGCGATGCGGCGCGCCGTCTGGTCGGGCTCGGTGGCCGCGTTCGCGGCGCGGCCCGTTCTCGGATGGGGAATCGGTGCGTTTCGTGAGGGTTACGATCGGTCGAAGAGCGACCCGTTGAAGCGCCTCGAAGCCGTGGGCGGCCGCACCGCGGATCAAGCGCACAACTACTACCTCGAGACGCTCGCGGAGCGCGGTGTTCTGGGTCTCGCCGCGTTCCTGACGTTCGTGGCGCTCTGCGCCGCGGCGGGTCTCGCGGCGTTTCGCGAGGGCACGCCCGACTCCCGGCTGCTTGCGGCCGGGCTGCTCGCGTCCGTCGCCGCGCTTCTCGTCCACGCCGCTCTCGAGGACAATGTCTCCCTGGTTCCCCATGGCACGCTGCTCTTCGCGAACCTTGGCCTCCTGGTCGCGGTTGCGCCTGGGTCCAAGGATGTTCCATCCCGCCGAGTGCGGTGGGCCGGAGCCGCGGGCGTACTGGTCGCGGTCCTGGGAATCGCCGTGAGCGGGCTGAGCGCCATGGCGGCCACGACCGCGCAGGATGCCGTGAAGGCGACCGCCGTGGGGAGGCTCGATGAGGCGACGGCGCGATTCGCCGTGGCCACCCGTCTCGCTCCATGGGAGGAGCTGTACGCGGCCGGCCGCGGCAAGGCCGCCGAGTCTTCGGCTCGCGCGGGACGCGGGAGCGCGGCGCTTCGGGAAGCGGAATCCGGCTATCGGCGGGCCATCGCCTTGAACGGCAGCGATCCGGTCACGCGCCACGAGTTGGCCCGCCTCTACCTCTCGCACGCAACGGAATTCGGATCGGCGGGGATTGCGTCGGCGGAACGCGAGCTTCGCGCGGCGCTGACGCAGAACCCGCATTATGCCGAAATCCGGAACGACCTCGGCGTTGCCCTTCTCGCCCAGGGCGACCGGGCGGGGGCCCGCGCGGAGTTCCGCGCCGCCGGCGAAGGTCGGCCCGAATTCGTCGACCCGCTTCTGAATTTGGCGGTCCTGGCCCAAGAGGACGGGAATATCGCGGAGGCGACCCGGCTCGTAGCGATCGCGATCGAGCGGAATCCCGGCTCGGCGCGCGCGGCGAGGATGCGCGAGTCGCTCGAGGTTAGATCCGGAAAATGAATTCAAACGACAGACTCTGGCCATCTTGTGAAATGAAATCCAATTCGAAGGAACGAGAGCGAGAGGAGGTGAGCAGCCGGTCGTCGCGTGGTATTCGGCTAAGGCTCGAACCAGATCGGATCGCTTCTCGGTATTGAGGTTTCCAAACTCGGTTCGCAACCTGTGTGTTTCGGTACTTCCAGTTCCGCAACTTAAGGAGGACACCCGATGAGTAACCGAGCTGTTGTCAGAGTCGCACTCCTAGGGCTTCTGGTCTTTGCCTTGGCGCCCGGGATTGCCGCGGCCGCCGGGCAGGGCCAAGACCTGACGGAGATGCTCGCTTCGAACGCGGCCTCGCAGGCGACTGCCGTGAGCGGCCCGGTCATCATGGTTTCGCCGGCCTCGCTCGACTACGGGGTCGTCAACAACGGATCGACCGGATCGCTGACGCTCAACATCGCGAACACCGGCGATGCGACGCTCCACATTTCCAGCATGGCGTACAGCGACGGGGCGTATACCTCCCCGAGCGTCACGACCGTTGCGAACGGGTCGAGCGTGAATGTGTCGGTCAGCTTCAGCCCGGTCGACGGCAATTCGCATCCCGGGACGCTGACGATCATGAGCGATGCGTCGAACGGGACCCAGACCGTGAACCTGGCGGGCCAGGGAAACTCGGCTCCGACGCTCAATCCGATCGGCGACAAGACGGTGACGGCGTTCACGACCCTTGCCTTCACGGTGACCGGCTCGGACGCGGACGACACCGTGGACGACGTCCTTAGCTTCTCGATGGGCACGGGGCTGCCGCCCAGCGCCACGTTCAATTCGGGTACGGGCGAGTTCTCGTGGTCGCCGACTTCGGCCGAGGCCGGTAACTACACGACGACCTTCACCGTTTCGGACGGCCGTCTCAGCGATTCCGAGATCGTCCACATCGCGGTGACGGTGACGAACCACCCGCCGACGGCGAACGCGGGCGGGACCTATTTCGGTGCGACCAACCGGCCGCTCCAGTTCCACAGCACCGGCACATCCGATCCGGACGCGGGCCAGAATCTGACCTATGCCTGGGATTTCGGTGACGGCGCGACGTCGAACGATCCGAACCCGGTGCATACGTACCTGGCCCCGGGGAGCTTCGTCGCCGGCCTTCGGGTCTGTGACGACGGCTCGCCGCAGCTCTGCGATGATGATTTCGCCGCGGTCACGATCCAGACCGAGATCGGCGCGCAGCTCCTTCTCGAGAACTTCAGCTCGACGATCGACGTGAGGAAGACCGGTGCTCGCAGCACGAAGCTCGGCATCGAGGAGGTCCTGCTTCCGTATACGGATCTCAATCCGGCGTCGATTCGGATCTCGCACACGGGCCCTGCCGGCTTCGTGACCGAGTGCGCGGCGGACACGCGGTTCTTCGTGTACGGCGACATGGACGCGGACGGCGTGACGGATATCGACGTCCGGTTCACGAACAAGTGCCTCTCGAACCTGTTCAACAACATTCCGAACAACAGCGTGGCGACGATCGTGGTGACCGGAACGTTCCAGGAGTCGGGCGGTACGGTTCCGCTGCACGCGGAGCGCGCGGTGACGATTCTGGTGAAGCACCGCACCACGCCGATCCTGGCGATGGCGAACCCGAATCCGTTCAATCCTGAGACGTCGATTTCCTACACGGTGAAGAACGACGGGCCGGTGACGATGCGGATCTACGGGGTAGACGGTCGGCTGGTTCGGACGTTGAAGAGCGGTGAGGAGACGGTGGCGGGGACGCACGAGGTTCGCTGGAACGGGATGAGCGACCAGAACCGTCACGTACCGTCGGGCATCTACTTCGTGAAGACGAGCCAAGTGGTGGGCGGTGCGGTGGAGTCGGCATCGTTCAAGGCGACGCTGCTGAAGTAGAAGTCGAGCTTCTCTTCAAGAATACGCAGAAGTAGCGTCAGGGGCGGGGGGCCTTGCGGTCCCCCGCCTCCGTATTTTCAGGGGATTTCCGCCCGGGGTCCGCGTATGGATCCCGCCTCGCGGGACAGTCGGGGCTGGCATTGCAAAAACCGTCAGCCAGTTGGGGCAGCGTGGATTGCACGATTTCAAGGGCCGATCGAATAGACACTTAGCCGATGCGCTCGATGACTCTTGACCCCCGCAACCGGAAGTGCTATAATCATCTCACTTCGCAATTAGCAAAGGCGAAGCGGGAATTGCCACAGAGGCGCAGGGGCTTCGGCCCCCCACAGAGCGGTTTAGACTGAAGAGGCGATGGCGAAATCTCCCCGTTTCGCGTACTGCCGTATTTTGTGGTCTCTGTTCGAGGCAGGAGTTCGTCGGCCGAGTTGGCCGCCGAGTTCTTGCCTCGTTTCGTTTCCAACCGAGCGGGAGGGGTCTCTCGACCAATAATTCCGACCAGTCAAGAAACGATGTGTGCACAACAATCGCCGCGGTGCCCAGTGAGGGTTGAGTGTCCGCGGCGACCGTGACCCGGATGGACCGGGCGCGGCGATGAAGAATCGGTCCCGCTCCGGGGGCCGGCTTCTCGGATCGATCGGTTCCTTTTTTCTCATCGGGGGTTTGACATCATGCTGAAGCGGGTAGTGGTAGCACTGCTGACGGTGATGGCGGTCGCTGGCCTGGCTCAAGTAGCCAGTGCGCAGTACATGTACCTGGATACCAATGCGAAC
>VBOZ01000018.1 GCA_005893305.1 Candidatus Eisenbacteria bacterium
GGATTCTTCTGCGACAACACCATCGTGATCGCCGCCGTCAACGTCGTCTTCCCGTGATCCACGTGTCCGATCGTTCCCACGTTCACGTGCGGCTTCGTCCGCTCAAATTTCTGCTTCGCCATCCTTCAATCTCCTCCGTCCGCGCGGGCCAAGGCCCGGACGCGCCGGTTCAGACTCCCTTTACCTTCGCGACGATCTGCTCCGCCATCGCGGCGGGCATCTCCTCATACCGCGAGAACTGCATCGAGTAGACCGCGCGTCCCTGCGTGATGGAGCGCAGCCGTGTCGAGTATCCGAACATCTCCGAAAGCGGCACCGACGACGCGACGACGCGCGCGTCCGACCGCTGGAACATCCCTCCGATGCGCCCGCGCCGGGAGCTCAGGTCGCCGATGACGTCTCCCATATATTCCTCGGGCACCACCACCTCGACGTCCATGATCGGCTCGAGCAGCTTGGGGATGGCCTTAGCGGCCGCCTCCTTGAACGCCATCGATCCCGCGATCTTGAACGCCATCTCCGACGAGTCCACCTCGTGGTACTGCCCGTCGATCAGCGACACCTTGATGTCCACGACGGGATAGCCGGCCATGATGCCGTTCTCCATCGCGTCGATGATGCCTTTCTCCACCGAGGGGATGTACTCCCTCGGAATCGCGCCGCCCCGAATCTCGTTCTCCCATACGAAGCCGCCGCCCGGAGGCATCGGCTCCAGCATGATCGTGACGTCGGCGAACTGGCCGCGGCCGCCCGTCTGGCGCGCGAAGCGGGTGCGCTGCTCGACCTTCCTGCTGATCGTCTCTTTATAGGCAACCTGCGGCTTTCCGATGTTGGCCTGCACGTTGAACTCGCGGACCATCCGGTCGACGAGGATCTCGAGGTGAAGCTCGCCCATCCCCGAGATCAGCGTCTGGCCCGAGTCCTCGTCCGTCTTCACGCGGAACGTCGGGTCCTCGTCCTGGAGCTTCGCGAGCGCGTTGGACATACGCTCCTCGTCCGACTTGGTCTTCGGCTCGATCGCGACCTGGATCACCGGCTCGGGGAAGTGCATCGCCTCGAGGATGATCGGATGATCCTTCTCGCAGAGCGTGTCGCCGGTGTGGACGTTCTTGAGCCCCACCGCCGCGGCGATCTCGCCGCAGAACACTTCCTCGCGCTCCTCGCGCTTGTTCGCGTGCATCTCGACCACGCGGCCCAAGCGCTCTCCCTTTTCCTTGTTCGCGTTATAGATGTGCATGCCGGGCCGAATCTTTCCGGAGTACACCCGGAAGAAGGTCAGCTTTCCGACATAGGGGTCGGTCATGATCTTGAACGCGAGCGCCGCGAAGTGCTCCTCGTCCGAGGCCTTCCGCTCTTCGGGCTCCATCGTGTCCGGGTTCAGTCCCTTGACCGGCGGCATGTCCGCGGGGGCGGGGAGGTAGGCCACGACGGCGTCGAGAAGCTTCTGGATTCCCTTGTTCTTGAACGCCGTCCCGCCCAGCACCGGAACGATCTTTCCCGCGAGCGTGCCCTTGCGGATGGCCCGCCGGATCATGTCCGAGTCCGAGTCCTTCCCTTCGAGATAGAGGTGCAGGAGCTCGTCGTCGTACTCCGCGACCGCTTCGAGCATGTGGTGCCGTTGCTCGGCGGCGGCGGCGGCCAGATCGCGCGGGACTTCTCCCTCGATATAGGTGGCGCCCAAATCGTCGCTCTCGTAGGTGATCGTCTTCATTTCGATGAGATCAATCATCCCTGTGTAGACGTCTCCGACATGGATCGGCATCTGGAGCGGTACCGCGGTCGCGCCCAGTCGATCCCTCATCATGCCCACCACGAAATTGAAGTCCGCGCCGACGCGATCCAGCTTGTTGACGAACGCGATGCGCGGAACGTTGTACTTGTCCGCCTGCCGCCAGACCGTCTCAGACTGCGGCTCAACGCCGCCCACGCCGCAAAACACGGCGACGGCGCCGTCCAGCACGCGCAGCGAACGCTCCACTTCGACCGTGAAGTCGACGTGGCCGGGCGTGTCGATGATGTTGACCTGGTGATCCTTCCAGAAGCAGGTCGTGGCCGCCGATGTGATGGTGATGCCCCGCTCGCGCTCTTGCTCCATCCAGTCCATGGTCGCGGCGCCGTCATGGACTTCACCCATCCGATGCACCTTCCCCGTGTAATAGAGGATGCGCTCCGTCAGGGTCGTCTTGCCGGCATCGATGTGGGCCATGATGCCGATGTTGCGCATATGAGAAAGATCGAACTGCCTGGGCACTCCGAAACCGTCCTTAACCGCTTACCAGCGATAGTGAGCGAACGCCTTGTTGGCCTCCGCCATCTTGTGCGTATCTTCCCGCTTCTTTACAGCTCCGCCTTCATTCTTCGACGCTGCGATGACCTCGGCGGCGAGCCGTTCGGCCATCGTGTGATCGGGCCGGCTGCGGGAGTACTGGATGAGCCACCGCAGCGCGAGCGCCGTCCGGCGGTCCTGGCGAACCTCGACTGGAACCTGATACGTGGCGCCGCCGACGCGCCGTGACTTCACCTCGAGAACCGGCTTCACGTTGGTCATGGCCGCCTTGAGCGTGGTCAAGCCGTCCTGACTGATCTTCTTCTCGATGATGTCCATCGCGCCGTAGAAGATGCGCTCCGCCGTGCTCTTCTTTCCCGCCATCATCAGACAGTTGACGAAGCGGGTGACGAGCACGTTGTTGTAGCGCGCATCCGGCTGAAGCTCGATTCGATGGATCTTCGCTGCGCGACGCATAGGCTACTGGGCCTTCTTTCTCTTCGTGCCGTACTTGGAGCGGCTCTGCTGGCGACCCTCGACGCCGGAGGCGTCCAGCGTTCCGCGGACCACGTGGTAACGCACGCCGGGGAGGTCCTTGACGCGGCCCCCCCGGATCAAAACGATGGAGTGCTCTTGCAAGTTATGCCCCTCGCCCGGGATGTAACACGTCACTTCCATCCCGTTCGTGAGGCGAACGCGGGCCACCTTGCGGAGCGCCGAGTTCGGCTTCTTCGGCGTGGATGTATAGACGCGCGTGCAGACGCCGCGTTTCTGCGGAGCCCCTTTCAAGGCCGGCGATGCGGTCTTCGAGAGCTGCATCTTTCGGCCTTGTCGCACGAGCTGGTTCAGGGTCGGCACTAAATTTCTCCCACTGTTGGTTTCAGGCGCAAAGACTCGGCATACTAAGGAGTTCCGCCGATCGGGTCAAGCACTTTTTACCTCTTCCTCGACCGGGGACGGTTTCTCCACCTCATCTTCATCATCTTCAACGACTTCGATCCCGCGATAGCGCGAGATTCCGGTCCCGGCCGGGATCAGGTGACCGATGATCACGTTCTCCTTGAGCCCACGCAGGTGGTCGGTCATCCCGAGCACCGAAGCCTCAGTCAACACACGAGTTGTCTCCTGGAACGAGGCCGACGAGATGAAGCTCTGCGTGGAGAGCGAGGCCTTCGTAATTCCAAGCAATAGCGGCTGATAGGTGGCCGGCTGGCCGCCTTCCGCCTCCACGCGCGTCTGCTCGATCTTGAGCAGGTTCTTGTCGACCTGCTCCCCCTCCAGGAAGTTCGTGTCGCCCGGATCCTCGATTCTGACCTTTTGAAGCATCTGCCGGACGATGACCTCGATGTGCTTGTCGTCGATCCGCACTCCCTGCAGCCGGTAGACCTCCTGAATCTCGTTCACGAGGTACTCCTGCACCGCCTGGATCCCCTTGATCTTGAGGGTGTCGTGCGGGTTCACGGGCCCTTCCGTCAGCCGGTCCCCGGCGTGGACGTAGTCGCCCTCCTGGACGTGGAGATGCTTCCCCTGCGGGATCAGGTATTCCTTCTGCTCGCCCGAGTCCGCGGTGACGACGAGCTTCTTCATTCCACGGCTCACGCCGCCGAATTCCACGCGCCCGTCGATTTCCGAGACCGTCGCGGCGTCCTTCGGCTTCCGCGCCTCGAACAGCTCGCTCACGCGGGGCAGACCGCCCGTGATGTCGCGCGTCTTCGAGATCTCGCGCCGGATCTTGACCACCGCCTCGCCGGCCGTGACCTCCTGCCCGTCGCGGACCAAAAGCCGCGCGCCGGTCGGGAGCGGATAGCTCGCCACCCGCCGATCGTTCTTGCCCACGATGTCGACGTGTGGATGGAGCACCTTCTCGCGGTCGTCGATGATGACCATGAGCCGAAGCCCCGTGTTCTCGTCCACCTCGTCCCGGACCGTGACCTTCTCCTTGATATCAACGAAGCGCACCGTTCCGGGCTTCTCGGTGAGAATCGGCGTATTGAACGTGTCCCATTCGAAGAGGTCGTCGCCCAACGCCACGTCGGAGCCGTCCCGGAGGTGCACGGTGGCGCCGTAGGGCGGCGAGTAGCGGTGGCGGATCTTCCCGTCGGTGCCATGGAGCTCGATCTGCCCCTTGTGCCCGACGACCACAAGCGACCCGTTCGACCGCTCGACGGTCTCGAGGTCGCGGAACGTGACCTTGCCGACCGTCTTGGCCTTGATCTTCGACTGCTCGACGATGCGGCCCGCCACGCCTCCGATGTGGAACGTCCGGAGCGTGAGCTGCGTTCCCGGCTCCCCGATCGACTGCGCCGCGATGACGCCGACCGCCTCGCCCAGATCGACCATCCGACCCGTCGCGAGGTTGCGTCCGTAGCACTTCGCGCACGCGCCGCGCGGCGCCTCGCACTTCAGAACCGAGCGGATCGCCACCTTCTCGATGCGCCCGCTTTCCTCGATCGCGGCGGCCGCGACCTCGTCGATTTCCCCGCCGGCCCGCACGAGGACGTCGCTGGTGTTCGGATCCACGATGTCCTCGATCGCGACCCGCCCGAGCACGCGGTCACCCAGCGGCTCGATGATTTCCTCGCCTTCCTTGAGCGCTCCCACTTCCAATCCGTTCACGGTGCCGCAGTCGTCGATGTTGATGATGACGTCCTGGGCCACGTCCACGAGACGGCGCGTGAGATATCCGGCGTCCGCGGTCTTGAGCGCGGTGTCGGCCAGGCCCTTGCGGGCGCCGTGGGTCGAGAC
Organism: Candidatus Eisenbacteria bacterium; assembly: GCA_005893305.1. Lineage (NCBI taxonomy): Bacteria > Candidatus Eiseniibacteriota > Candidatus Eiseniibacteriota bacterium. The sequence continues at coordinate 5,012 of VBOZ01000018.1, forward strand.
GAAGTACTCCAACACCGTGAGGCCTTCCTTGAAATTATGGATAACCGGCGTCTCGATGATCTCGCCGAGACCGCCCGTGATCTTCTTCTGAGGCTTCGCCATCAGCCCGCGCATGCCGGCGAGCTGGCGGATCTGCTCCTTCGTGCCGCGCGATCCCGAATACGCCATCATGTAGATCGGATTGAACCCGTCCCGGTCCTTCGCGAGACCCTGGAACGTCTCCTCCTCGACCTCGGTGGTGACGAGCGTCCAGGTATTGATGACCTGGTTGTACCGCTCGCCGTCCGTGATCACCCGCTGCTGGTACTGGCGGTTGATGTGCGCCACGTCGGTCTGGGCGCGCGCGATGATCTCCGGCTTCCGGGGCGGGATCATGATGTCGTCGATCCCCACCGTGATGCCGGCCTGGGTCGCGTACGTGAACCCGAGGCTCTTGAGCGAGTCGAGAAGCAGCGCGGTGGTCCTGTCGCCGAGCGCCCGGTGGCAGTCGCTCACCAGCTGCTCCAGCGCCTTCTTGTCCATCTCATCGTTGTTGAACGCGATCCCCCACGGCACGAGCGCCTCGTTGAAGAGGACCCGGCCGACGGTGGTCTCGATCCGCTCGCCGTTGATGCGGCAGACGATTTGGTCGTGGAGTCCCGCCTGCGCGTGATCGTAGGCCGATCGAACCTCTTCCATGCTCCCGTACATCTTCGCCCTCTTGCCCTCGGGCAGAGGCCGCGCCTTCGTCATGTAGTTACACCCGAGCACGATGTCCTGGCTGGGCGACGCGACCGGCCGGCCGTTCGAGGGGAGCAGGATGTTGTTCGTCGAGAGCATGAGCATCCGCGTCTCGATCTGCGCCTCGAAGGAGAGCGGCACGTGCACCGCCATCTGATCGCCGTCGAAGTCCGCGTTGAACGCCCCGCAGACCATCGGGTGGATGCGGATCGCCTTCCCCTCGACCAGCACCGGCTCGAACGCCTGGATTCCAAGGCGGTGGAGTGTCGGCGCGCGGTTCAAGAGGACGGGGTGGCCCGTGATGATGTCGCCGAGGATGTCCCAGACCTCCGGGCGCTCGCGCTCGACGAGCCGCTTCGCGCTCTTCACGGTCTGGACGAATCCCTTGTCCTCGAGCTTCCGGATGATGAACGGCTTGAAGAGCTCCAGCGCCATGTTCTTCGGAATGCCGCACTGGTGGAGCTTGAGCTCGGGGCCGACGACGATGACCGAGCGGCCCGAGTAATCCACCCGCTTTCCAAGCAGGTTCTGGCGGAAGCGCCCCTGCTTGCCCTTGAGCATGTCCGAGAGCGACTTGAGCGGCCGGTTGCCCTGACCGCGCACGGCCCTGCTGCGGCGGCCGTTGTCGAAGAGCGCGTCGACCGCTTCCTGGAGCATCCGCTTCTCGTTCCGGAGAATGACCTCCGGCGCCCGGATGTCGATGAGCGTCTTGAGCCGGTTATTCCGATTGATGACGCGGCGGTAGAGATCGTTCAGATCCGACGTCGCGAACCGCCCGCCCTCGAGCGGGACCAGCGGCCGAAGATCCGGCGGCAGCACCGGGATCACGCCGAGGATCATCCACTCCGGACGGTTTCCGCTCTGGCGGAACGCCTCCACGATGCGGAGCCGCTTCAGCGTCTCCTTCTTCCGCTGCACCGAGTTTTCGATCTTGGCGATGGCGCGAAGCTCGGCCGACAGCTCGTCGAGATCAATCTCTTGTAAGAGATCCCGGATCGCCTCGGCGCCCATCTTGGCCGTGAGCGTGATCGTCTCGTCCTGCGTCAGCTCGTAGTACTCGTCCTCCGAGATCAGCTGCTTCTTCTTCAGGCCGCTGGTTCCCGGCTCGATGACGACGTACGACTCGTAGTAGAGGACCCGCTCCAGATCGCGGATCGACATGTCCAGGAGATGCCCGATGCGGCTGGGGACCGCCTTGAAATACCAGATGTGGGAAACCGGGACCGCGAGGTTGATGTGGCCGAGCCGCTCCCGGCGGACCTTGGCCTGCGTGACCTCGACGCCGCACCGGTCGCAGATGACCCCGCGGTAGCGGATCCGCTTGTACTTGCCGCAATTGCACTCCCAGTCCTTCACCGGTCCGAAGATCTTCTCGCAGAACAGTCCGTCCCGTTCCGGCTTGAAGGACCGGTAATTGATGGTCTCGGGCTTCGTAACCTCGCCGTGCGACCAGCTCCGGATCGTCTCCGGGGAGGCCAGCATGATGCGAATCGAGTTGAATGAAAGCCGGCGGGTGCGCACATCCCGCTCGTCCGGCCGCGTCAGCGAGAAGCGCTGGCGCTCGGTGGCGAGTGGGGACTTGATTCCAAAAAGTTCCTGCATTGTCTCGCGCCTCCTCGGCTTAGGGCTCGTCCCGAAGTTGGACGTCCATGCAAAGGCTCTGGAGCTCCTTGACCAGCACGTTGAACGACTCGGGCGTGCTGGGCGAGGGAGGATTCTCTCCCTTGACGATCGCCTCGTAGATGCGTGACCGCCCCGTGACGTCGTCCGACTTCACGGTGAGAAGCTCCTGGAGCGTGAACGCCGCGCCGTACGCCTCGAGCGCCCACACCTCCATTTCGCCGAATCGCTGTCCTCCGAATTGCGCCTTGCCGCCCAGCGGCTGCTGGGTGACCAGGGAGTACGGCCCGATCGACCGGGCGTGGATCTTGTCGTCGACCAAGTGGGAGAGCTTCATCATGTAGATGTAGCCCACCGTGACCCGTTGATCGAACGACTCGCCCGTGCGCCCGTCGAATAGAACCGATTTGCCGTCCTCGGGCATGTTGGCATCCCGGAGACAGGCCTTGATCTCGTCCACCGTGGCGCCCGCGAACACCGGGGTCGCCGCGGTAATGCCGACCTCATGAGCAGCCCACCCGAGGTGGGTCTCCAAAATCTGGCCGATGTTCATACGCGAAGGCACGCCGAGCGGGTTCAAAACCATGTCCACCGGCGTTCCGTCCGGGAGGTACGGCAAGTCCTCCTCGGCGAGGATCTTCGCGACGACGCCCTTGTTGCCGTGGCGTCCGGCCATCTTGTCGCCCACGGAGAGCTTCCGCTTCTTGGCGACGTACACCTTCACGAGCTTGACCACGCCGGGCGGAAGCTCGTCCCCGCGCGTGACCTTCTCGATCTCCTTCTCTAGATTTTTCTCGACCCGGTCCATCGCCCGCGCGGCGCCTTCGAGAATGCTCCAGAAGCGGTCGTTCACCGCCTCGTCGCGCGTGATGGCGGTCCGGTACGGAACGGCGTCCAGATCGGCCTTCGAAAGGAACTCCTCGTCGATCTTCTTGCCCGAGCGGGCCACCGACTTGTCGTTCTCTCCCTCGATCCACTTGTTGACGAATTCGCCGACGACAGCCCGGGCGACTTCCGCGGCCCGCGTCTCCAAGATCCGATCCTTCTCCTTCTTCGCCTGACGGCGGAGCCGGTCGATTTTCCGCTTCTCCTGCTTCTTGGTCGATTCGTCCTTCTCGCGGCGGCTGAAGACCTTGGTGTCGATCACGACGCCGTCCATTCCCGGGGGCGCCTTGAGCGATGCATCCCGAACGTCTCCCGCCTTCTCTCCGAAGATCGCGCGCAGCAGGCGCTCCTCGGGCGTCAGATCGGTCTCGCCCTTCGGCGTGACCTTCCCGACCAGAATGTCGCCCGCCTTGACGCGCGCGCCGATCCGGACGATCCCTTCCTCGTCGAGGTTCTTGACCGCTTCCTCGCTCACGTTCGGGATCTCGCGGGTGATTTCCTCGGCGCCGCGCTTCGTGTCGCGTACTTGAAGCTCGAATTCCTCGATATGGATCGAGGTGAAGCGGTCATCCTTGATCAACCGCTCCGACACGAGGATCGCGTCCTCGAAGTTATAGCCGCCCCAGGGCATGAACGCGACCAGCACGTTCGCCCCGAGCGCCAGCTCGCCGTTTCGCGTCGCGGCGCCGTCGGCCAGGAGCTGCCCCTTCTTCACGCGGTCGCCCTCGCTCACGAGCGGCCTCTGATTGATGCAGGTGTCCTGGTTCGACCGGCGGAACTTGGTCAGGCGGTAGGTATCGATGCCCGCCATCTCCGAGTAATCGACGGTGCGGGATTTCCCTTCGGCCTGGTCGTATCGCACCAGGATGGAATCGCCCGACACGGCCTCCACCACGCCGCCGCGCCTCGCGATGACGAGCGCGCCCGAATCCTCCGCCACCTTCCCTTCCAGGCCGGTGCCGACCAGGGGCGCCTCGGTAAAGAGGAGCGGAACCGCCTGGCGCTGCATGTTCGAGCCCATCAGCGCTCGGTTCGCGTCGTCGTGCTCGAGGAACGGGATGAGCGCGGCCGCGGGGCTGACCAGCTGAATCGGTGAGATATCCATGTAGTCGACGTTCGCCGGCTCGACGAACGGGAACTCGCCTCGCTCCCGGACGTTCTGTGGTCCGTGCAGCTTTCCGTTCGGATCGACCGCGGCGTTCGCCTGGGCGATCTTGAAGTGGTCCTCCACGTCGGCCGAGAGGAATTGGACCTGCTTCCGGTCGACGAGACCGTTCTGGACCTTGCGGTACGGCGTCTCGAGGAAGCCGAGATCATTGACGCGCGCGTAGGTCGCGAGCGAGGAGATGAGGCCGATGTTCGGGCCTTCCGGCGTCTCGATGGGGCACATCCGGCCGTAGTGCGTGTAATGCACGTCGCGCACCTCGAACCCCGCGCGATCGCGCGTGAGCCCGCCCGGCCCGAGCGCCGAGAGCCGCCGCTTGTGCGTCAGCTCCGCCAGCGGATTGGTCTGGTCCATGAACTGCGAGAGCTGGCTGGACCCGAAGAAGCTCTGGATCACGGCCGAGATCGTGCGCGCGTTGATCAGGTCGTACGGCGTGACCTGGTCCGCGTCCTGGAGCGTCATGCGCTCCCGGATGATCCGCGCCATCCGCGCGAGTCCGACATTGAACTGGTTCGCGAGGAGCTCGCCCACAGCGCGGACGCGCCGGTTGCCGAGATGGTCGATATCGTCCGTCGTGACGACGACGCCCGGCACCTCTCCGCCCAGCCGCAGGTGGACCAGGTAGGTGATGATGACCAGGAAGTCCTCGGGACAGAGGGTCGTCTGGGTATCGTCGGGCACCTCGAGCGCGAGCCGCTTGCGCCGCTCCTTGCCGCCCAAGAGGTGCTCGTGCGGAAGCTTCCGGTTCAGCTTGTAGCGTCCGACCTTGGCCAGGTCGTAGCGCTTCGGGTTGAAGAAGAGCTTCTTCAAGATGTCACGCGCGGTGTCCGCGCGGGGCGGCTCGCCCGGTCTTAACAAATTATAGATGCGGGTGAGGGCTTCCTCCTCCGTTTTCGTCGAATCCTTCTTCAACGTGTTCCGGAGGATGTCCGCTTCGTCGCTGTGCGGAATGACGAAGGTGCGGACGGTCGAGAAGGCAGCCTTGCGGAGGCCCTCGATCCGCTCCATCGTGATGATCTCGTTCGCCTCGAGCAGGACTTCGCCGGTCTTCTCGTCAACGACGTCCTCGGCCGCCACCTTGCCCAGCGCGTCCGGCTCCTTCTTGGAGCGCGGGCCCCCGATCTCCTCCTCCTCGGTCTCGTAGAAGAGCTGGAGGATTTCCCGATCGGAGACGTAGCTCAGCGCCTTCAGAAGCACCGTGACCGGCAGCTTCCGCTTTCGGTCGATGTGGACATACATGATGTCGTTCACATCGAGGCTGAACTCCACCCACGATCCCCGGTAGGGGATGATGCGGGCCGTGTAGAGCTTCTTCCCGCTCGGGTGGACGGACTCGTCGAAGAACACGCCGGGAGAGCGGTGAAGCTGGCTGACGATCACGCGCTCGGCGCCGTTGATAATGAAGGTCCCCTTGTCGGTGATGATCGGAAGCTCGCCTAGGTAGACCTCCTGCTCGATGATGCTCTTGTCTTTCCGTCCCTCCTCCGTGTCCTCGCGGATCCGGAGGCGCAGGGTCGCCTTGAGCGGGACCGAGTAGGTCAGATCGCGCTCCTGGCACTCATCCATCGAATATTTCGGTTCGCCCAGGTCGTATCGGACGAACTCAAGCGAGAAAAATTCCCGCGGGTCGCTGATGGGGAAGACGCTCTGGAATACTTCCTGGAGGCCTTCGTTCTTGCGCTTCAAGGGATCGATCTCTGCCTGCAAAAAGCCGCGGAACGAATCCAGCTGCACGTCGAGCAGGTTGGGGATCTGAATGTCCCAATCCCGTTCGATCTTGCTGAAGCTGCGTCGCTCCTTGCTGCGGATTGCTTTCACGTCGTTCGCACCCTTTCGGTATGGCCCAGTGCTCTGGCTGCCGGCCGCCGAACCTCCGCGCGCCGGCTACGAATTACCGAATCTCGACTGAGGCCCCGTTTTCCTCCAACTTTTGCTTGATCGTCTGCGACTCTTCCTTGGAAACCTTCTCCTTCACCGCCTTGGGGGCGCCGTCGACCAAGTCCTTGGCCTCCTTGAGACCAAGACCGGTGACCTCGCGGACCACCTTGATGACCTGGATTTTCTTGTCGCCGGCCGCCATGAGAACGACGTCGAACTCGGTCTTCTCCTCGACCGCCGCCGCGGCTCCCGCCCCGCCCATGCCCGGCATCGCGGCCATCATCGGCATGGCCGCCGTGACGCCGAAATGATCCTCGAGCCTCTTCACGAGGCCCGAGACCTCGAGCATCGTCATGCCTTCCAAAAGGGTGATGATCTGCTGGTCCTTAGTCGCTGCTTCCACGATTTGGTCCTCCTCCGAATATTCCCCGGGCGACGCCGCGGGGGTTGGCCGCGGGGTCTACCCCTGCTTCTTCTTCCCGATGGCGTCGATCACGCCCACCATTTGCCGTAGCGAGCCCGAGAGCACGCCCACGAAACCCTGCATGGGCGAGCGCAGACCGCCGATGAACTGGCCCAGCAGCACCTCGCGGGGCGGGAGCTGAGCCAATTTCTTGATTCCATCCGGCCCGTAGACGTGGCCGGCCACGTACGCCGCCTTGACGGACGGCCTCTCAAACTCCTTCGCGAAGTCCGAAAGGATCTTCGCGGCGCTCACCTCGTCGGCGCCGAACGCGATTCCGGTCGGCCCCTCGAGGTAGGAGTCGAGCGTCGGAACGCCCTGCTTCTTGAGCGCGATCTTGGTGAGGGTGTTCTTGGCGACGCGGTACTCCACCTTCGCGTCGCGGAGCCGCCGGCGCATCTTCCCCACCAGCTCCACGTTCATGCCCTGAAAGTCGGTCAGATAGATCGACTTGGAGCGGGCAATCAACTCCGCCAGCGATTCGACGGCCTGTTCTTTTTCGGCTGTGGCCATGGACGTTTCTTCTCCGTCGGTCGGTTCTTATTGAGAACGTCGGGCTACGCTTTCAAACCCACTTGCGCGGCGGATGGGTCCAGCCGCACCGGCGGGCCCATCGTGGAGCTCAAGGTCACGCTCCGCACGTATTGCCCCTTCGCGCCGGCCGGCTTCTGCCGCATCACCTCACGAAGGAACGTCTCGACGTTTGCGAGGAGCTGCTCCTTCGCGAAGGATGCCTTCCCCACGGGCGCGTGCAGGTTTCCCGCCTTGTCGACGCGGTATTCGATCTTTCCGGACTTCACCTCGCGCACGGCCTTGGCGATGTCCATCGTCACCGTTCCGCTTCTCGGATTCGGCATGAGGCCCCGTGGTCCCAGAACGCGTCCCAGCTTGCCGACCTCGCCCATCATGTCCGGCGTCGCGATGATGCTGTCCACGTCCAGCCAGCCCTCGTTGAGCTTCTTGATCCACTCGTCCGAGCCGGCGTAATCCGCGCCGGCCTCGCGGGCCTCGCGCTCCTTGTCCCCTTTGGTCAGAACCAGCACGCGGACCTTCTTGCCGGTGCCGTGCGGGAGGACGACGGTGCCGCGAACCTGCTGCTCGGCGTGCCTCGGATCGACACCCAGGCGCATGGCGACCTCGATCGTCTCGTCGAACTTCGCGGTCGCCGACTGCTTCAAGCGGTCGATCGCCTGCGGCAGATCCGTGAGCTTCTCCATGCCGATCGTCCCGATCCCTTTCCGATAGCGCTTTCCGGTTTTCATGGGTTCCGTTACGCCTCCACCTCAATCCCCATGCTCCTCGCGGTCCCTTCCACCATTCGGATGGCGGCCGCCAGGTCATTGGAATTGAGATCGGGCTTCTTGATCTCGGCGATCTCGCGGACCTGGGCGGCGGTCACCTTCGCCACCTTGTTCCGATTCGGCTCGCCGGATCCCTTCGCGATGCCCGCGGCGCGCTTCAAGAGCACGGCGGCGGGCGGGGTCTTCGTGATGAAGGTGAACGACCGGTCGTTGTAGACCGTGATCACCACCGGAATGATGAGGCCCGGCTGCCCCTGGGTCCGCGCGTTGAAACCCTTGCAGAACTCCATGATGTTCACGCCGTGCTGGCCGAGCGCCGGACCGATCGGAGGCGCGGGCGTCGCGTTTCCGGCGGGCACCTGGAGCTTCACGATCGCTTGGATTGGTTTTGTCTTCGCCATTCGGATCCTCTCGCTGCCGGTCCGCTAGACCGGTTGTACTTGTAGAAAATCGAGCTCGACGGGCGTCGCGCGGCCGAAGATCGAAACCATGACCTTGACCTTCTGGCGCTCCGGATTCACCTCGTCCACCACGCCGGTGAAGTCGGTGAACGGCCCATCGACGACCTTCACGTGCTCGCCGGACTTGAACGGAACCTCGGCGGAGCCGCGCAGGCGGCCGCCGGCCTCCATGTGGCCGAGAATCCGCTTCACCTCCGCCTCGCGGAGGGGAATCGGATCCTGTCCCGAGCCCACGAACCGGGTGACGCCGGGCACGTTCTGCACCACGAGCCTCGTCTCCTGGTTCAGGTCCATCTCCACGAGCACGTACGAAGGGAACGTCTTTCGCTTCGACGTGATGCGCTTGCCATCCTTCATCTCGGCGAACTCCTCGGTCGCTACGAGGATTTGGCCGAAGTGCGGCTCCAAGCCGGCGGCGTGGATGGCCCGCTCCAAATTGGTCTTTACCTTGTTCTCATGCCCCGAGTAGGTGTGGATCACGTACCAATCCATGGACGAGCTTTCTCCCATCAGCCGACGAGGCGGACCAGCGCTTCGAATGCAAACGAAAGGACGCGGTCCACGATCCCGATGAAGACCGCCATCAAGAAGACCATCACGATGACGACCATCGTGGATTCGCGAAGCTCCGCGGCGGTCGGCCAGCTGACCTTGGTCATCTCGACGCGTACGTCCTTGACGTAATCGGAGACGCTCTGCATCACGCTCCGTCTGACTTCGGGTTTTTCAGTCGTCGTTTCTGCGCGCACGTCTCCGCCCTTTCCGGTGCTCCAATATCGTGGCAGGCCAGGAGGGATTCGAACCCCCGACTCCCGGTTTTGGAGACCGGTGCTCTAGCCGGACTGAGCTACTGGCCTACCCGGTCCCGCCCGGCGTATTACCGGGTCTCTTTATGCAGCGTGTGCTTCCGGCAGCGCGGGCAGAACTTCTTCCACTCCACGCGGTCCGGATGCTTCCGCTTGTTCTTGGTGTTGGTGTAGTTCCGCTCTTTGCAGTCGTTGCAGGCTAGCGTGATTAGGTCTCGAATGCTGGATCGCCCGCCGCCCTACTCGGTGACTTCCGCGACGACGCCGGCGCCCACGGTCCGGCCACCCTCGCGAATGGCGAACCGAAGCTCCTTCTCCATCGCGATCGGCGTGATCAACTCGATCGCCAACTCCACGTTATCCCCAGGCATCACCATCTCCCGACCCTCCGGCAACGTCGCCACCCCAGTCACGTCCCGATTCCCGAACTAAAACTGGGGCCGATACCCACTGAAGCACGGCCTGTGCCGGCCACCCTCTTCCTTCGTCAGGATGTACGCGCTCCCCTTGAACTTCTTGTGCGGCGTGATGCTCTTCGGCCATGCCAGCACCATCCCCCGCTCCAATGCCTCCTTGTCAATCCCACGTAGCAGCAACCCCACGTTGTCCCCCGCCTGCGCGTCATCCAACAGCTTGCGGAACATCTCCACCCCCGTCACCACCGTCTCCCGCGTCTCCCGCAAGCCGATGATCTCCACCTTGTCCCCTACCTTCACCTTCCCCCGCTCCACTCGCCCCGTCCCCACCGTCCCACGCCCCGAGAT
>VBOZ01000019.1 GCA_005893305.1 Candidatus Eisenbacteria bacterium
GGAGCTTCCGGGGCCGTTCCTGCCCGGGTGGGACTTCGTCAACAACGACGCGCACCCCAACGACGACAACTGCCACGGAACCTCGGTCGCCACGATCGCGGCCGGCGCCGCGAACAACACGGCGGGGAGCGCGGGCGTCGCCTTCGGCGTCACGCTGCTTCCGGTCAAGGTGATCGACCACGAGGACAACGCGGAATCGGACAACATCGTGAAGGGGATCCGCTTCGCGGCCGACCATGGCGCGAACGTCATCAACCTGAGCCTCGGCTATCCGCCGCTCTCGCTGCTCCGGACGCTGGGCTTTACCGACAGCATGCTGGTCGCGTTGTTCAACCCGCTCAAGGACGCGGTCCGATACGCCCAGCGCCGCGGCTCGATCCTCGTCGGCGCGACCGGGAACTTCGACTTCTCGGAGGTGAGCTTCCCCGCCGGGCTTCCCGGCGTGATCGCCGTGGGAGCGACCAACGTCGACATGCGACGCGCCTCCTACTCCTCCTACGGCCCGACGCTCGACTTCATGGCGCCGGGAGGTGATTTCACGGAGCTGAACGGCGACCACGTCCAGGACGGGGTCGCGGTCATGAGCATCAAGCCCTTCCGATCGACCGGCTCGCTGGCGAATCCGGATTCCTTCAATGTGTTCATCTTCTTCGGCACCTCCGGCGCCAGCCCGCACGTGGCCGGCGCGGTCGCCCTGCTCATGTCCCTCGGGGTGAAGAACCAGAACTCGATCGAGAAGGCGCTCCGCGACACGGCGATCAATCCGTTCGGTACGACGGGCGTGTTCGACTCGACCTACGGCTACGGCCTCATCCAGATCGACAAGGCAGTGCGAGCGGTCGGCCGCCGGGGCAAGAGGGGTCTTCCCTTGGGAAGGGGCTCGAAGGACGGATTCGAGGCCCACATCGTCTCGCAGAATCCGGTCGGCCATGAGGTCGCGATCTCCTTCCAGACCGCGAGCCCGGGACCGGTGACGGCACGGGTATTCGACGTGCGCGGGGCCCTGGTGCGAACGCTCCTGAACAATTCCGCGCAGCCGGGTCCATATCTCGTGCGCTGGGACGGGCGGGACGATCGAGGCGTGGCCGTGCCGAGCGGGGTCTACTTCTTCAGGATCGAGACGCTCGACGGACAGTCGAGCCACAAGGTGGCGTTCTTGCGTTGAGGTGTGTGGGGCGATAGAGTCGCCGGGTTCCGATCGAGCCGCGCCACCCGCGCGGCCTTCGCACCCGCGACCCAGGAGGGCTCCCCACATGTTCCGACCAAGCGCCCTGCGTTTCCATCTCGCCGCCGTCGCCATCGCCGCATCGGCAACGGCCTCGCTCCTCCTCACGGCCGCACCCGCCTTCAGCCAAGGCACGCCCGTCACGGCGGCCGGCTCCCGCGTCGGCGCCAAGGAAACGTCGCTCCAACGCATCCAGAAGATGGTGGCGAGGATCAACGCCGAGGCAAGCACTCCCGAGGGAGAGGAAGCGGTGCTCGACCGCCTGTCGAAGCAGCTTGGAGCCTCGCCGGATTCGCTCCGCGCGCAGCACTCCGCTTGGGGCCTGGGATATGGCGAGGTCGCGATGGCATACGGATTCGCGCGCGCGAGCAAGAAGCCGGGCGTCACTCCCGAGCAGGTCGTGGAATTGCGAAGGGGCGGGATGGCGTGGGACGCGATCGGCAAGGAGCTGGGCGTGAGAGTGGACACGGTCGCGGCGAAGATGAGAAGGCACGTCGGACCAAGATCCGGCGCGCGGTCCAAGTAAGGGGCCGTGGCGACCCGGAAGAAGAAGCGCTCCGCGGGCAAGGCTCGTGCGCGCCGCAAGGCCGCCACCCCGCGCGCCACCGCGTCCGCCCTCGCCGCGTGCGCCTGCGTCCAGGACCTCGAGGCGATCGCGAAGCGGCGCCTCAGCAGGGCCGTCTACGACTACTACGCGGGCGGAGCCGAGGACGAGCAGACGATCCGCGGCAATCGCGACGCCTTTCACAAGATCTTCATCCGGCCGCGCGCCCTGGTCGATGTCGGCCGGATCGACATCACGACCACCGCGCTCGGAACTCCGATCACGATGCCGGTCATGGTGGCGCCCACCGCCTATCAGCGCATGGCGAACCGGGACGGCGAGCTCGCGACGGCACGCGCCGCGGGCGAGGCGGGGACGATCATGGTCGCGAGCACGATCGCGACCCATAGCCTCGAAGAGATCGCTAAGGCCGCGACGGGACCCCTCTGGTTTCAGCTCTACGTGCAGCCCGACCGAAGCATCTCGCGGGATCTCGCGCACCGGGCGGAGGCCGCCGGGTACAGCGCCCTCTGCTTGACCGTCGACACGCCGCAGCTCGGCCAGCGCGAGCGCGACGTGCACAACAACTTCACGCTGCCTCCTGGCATCCGGATGATGAACTTCGAGGGGAACCGGAGCGTGATGCCGCGGACGCCGGCGGGCGGATCGGCGTTCGCGGCATACGCCAGCTCGCTTCTGGACCCCACCCTCACCTGGGACGCGATCGCCTGGCTTCGGAGCGAGACCAAGCTCCCGATCGTCGTGAAGGGCATCATCTCGGGCGAGGACGCCGCGCTCGCGGCTCAGTCCGGCGCCGCGGCCATCCTCGTGTCGAACCACGGAGGGCGTCAGCTCGACGCCTGCGAGCCGACGCTCGCCGCGTTGCCGCACGTGGTGGAAGCGGTCGCGGGCCGCGTGGAGGTCTACCTGGACGGCGGCGTGCGCCGCGGCACCGACATCATCAAGGCGCTCGCGCTCGGCGCCCGCGCGGTCCTGGTCGGGCGCCCGGTCCTCTGGGGTCTCGCGGCAGGCGGAAAGCCGGGCGTCGTGCGCGCGCTGGAGATGCTCCGCGCCGAGCTCGTGCTCGCGATGACGCTCGCCGGCCTGCCGAGCCTCCGCTCGATCGGACCCGGCACGGTCGTTCGGGCATGACGGCCTCCGGCACCGTCGTTCGGGCATGACGGCCCTTGACTCTCCCCGGCCTGGGAGGAGAATCGAGGGGTGCGCTCCGAGATCTCGATCTGGATCGATGCCCCGCCGGACGCCGTATTCCCGCTCGTGGCCGATCTGCCCCGCTGGCCCGAGCGACTTCCCCACTATCGATATGTGCGCGTGCTGAGCCGGCAAAACGGTGAGACGCTCGCGGCGATGAGCGCGCGACGGGGCGTGATCCCGGTCTTCTGGCATGCGGTTCAGACGCCCGATCGCGCGACGCGACGCATCCACTTCCGCCACGTGCGGGGCGTGACGCGCGGGATGGAAGTGACGTGGACGCTCGAGCCCGAGCGAGGCGGTACGCGCGCGCGCATTTCCCACGAGCTCGATCTCAAGTGGCCGTGGATCGGAGGCTGGGTGGCGGAGCACGTGATCGGCCGCGGCTTCATCGACCCGATCGCGGGCCGGACCCTCGAGCGCTTCAAGGCGCTCGCGGAGGCGTCGTGATCGCGCCCGTCTCGCGCCATCGGGTCGCCATCACGGGCCTTGGTCTCATCACGCCGATCGGCACCGGCAAGGACGCATTCTGGGAGGGGGTCCGCGCGGGGCGCCGCGGGGTCCGCGAGTTGACGCGGTTCGATGCCTCGGAGCTTCGCACCCGGATCGCGGGCGAGGTGGCGGACTTCGAGCCCGCCGACCACATCGGTCCGCGCCATCGCGCGCGCCTCGATCGGTTCGCCCAGTTCTCGATCGCCGCGACCCGGCTCGCGCTCGCGGATTCGGACCTCTCCGTGGGCGAGGGCCCGCGGGCCGTGGCGGGAGATCGCCTCGGGGTCGCGATCGGCTCGGCCCTGGGCGGCGTCCCCGGCGCCGAGGAGGATCACGCCACGTTCCTGCGCTCCGGCCATCGCTCGATTCCCGCGAGCTTGGCGTTCCGGGTGTTCGCGGGGGCTGGCGCGTGCAACGTCGCGATCGAGTTCGGCGCGAGAGGGCCCGCGATCGGAAACTCGAACTCCTGCGCGTCGGGGGCGATAGCGATCGGCGACGGGCTACGCATGATTCGCGACGGGATCGCCACGGCGGTGATCGCCGGCGGGGTGGAAGCCCCGCTCGCGCCGCTCACCTTCGCGGCGTTCACCGTGATCCGCGCGATGTCGACCGCGAACGAGGACCCCGCGGTGGCGTCCCGGCCCTTCGACGCGAGGCGCGACGGGTTCGTCATGGCCGAGGGTGCGGCGATCCTGATCCTCGAGGAGATGGGACACGCGGTCTCACGCGGCGCCCGGATCTACGCGGAGGTCTGCGGCTTCTCGACGACCAACGACGCCCACCACATGACCGCGCCGCATCCTGAAGGCCGGGACGCCGCGCGGGCGATGCGCCTGGCGCTCGAGGACGCGGCGCTCTCGACCGAGGAGATCGAGCTGGTCAACGCGCACGGCTCCTCCACGCCGCTCAACGATCGGATCGAGACGCGCGCGATCAAGGATGTCTTCGGGGAGCGGGCCCGCCGGATTCCCGTGAGCGGAACGAAGGGGATGCACGCCCACGCCCTCGGCGCCTCGGGCGCGATGGAGGCGGCGATCGCGGCGCTCTCGATCGCGGAGGGGTTCGTGCCCGCGACCGCAAACCTCACGCAGCCCGACCCCGATTGCGATCTCGACTATGTCCCGGGAGCCGGCCGCGCCTCGAGCGTGCGCACGGTGCTCTCAAACTCATTCGGATTTGGAGGGAGCAACGCATGCCTCGTGCTTCGCTCGTTCGAATAGCGGCCGCCACCGCATTGGTGTCCGCGCTTGGATGCGGTACCTCGGGTTCCAAAATTCCCGTGTCCGAGGTCGTCGCGAAGCCCGATGGGGCGGGGGTCCAGCAGGTGGTGGTGGAGGTCCACTCGTTTTACTTCAAGCCGAGCCGCGTCGTGGTCCAATCGGGGACGCCGGTCGAGATGACGCTCAAGTTCAAGAATTTCTTCACGCCGCACAATCTCACCTGCGATCACGCCGACGGGGGCATCCGCATCGACAAGAGCGCGGGGTTCATGAGCTTTCGCCGCACGAAGCATGTCCGGTTCACGCCGGCAACGCCGGGCGAGTATCCCTTCTATTGCGGGGTGGACAGCCACATGAAGAAGGGGATGACCGGGACGTTGGTGGTCCGGTAGGGGCGCGCCGGCGGCGGGCGCGCGCGCGCTGCTTCTACTTCGCCGCCGCCCTGGGTTTCCCCGCGGATCTTCGGGTCGGCGCGACCGTCGTGAAATCCGACGCGACCCAGATGTCCTCGTCCTTCCCGTTGACCAGCTTGGTGTAGTAGATCGACTTCCCGTCGTATGAGAAGGTCGGCTTCATGCAGTTGCCGTCCCCGGTCAACATGAACGCCTGCTTCGTCGCCACGTCCAGAACCCAGATGCTCTGCTTGCCGCCCAAGTTCCGGCCGAAGGCGAGCTGCTTCCCGTTGGGCGACCACGACGGCCAGGTGTCCTCGTACGCATCGCCCGCCTTGAGCCCGGTGAGCTTGATCTCCTTGCCTCCCGCCGCCGGAATCTTGAATACCCGGAACTGGGAGAACATGGCGCTCTGCTTCGCCTGCATTCCTCCGCCGACGCTGACGGTCTTCGTCGTGTCGAAATCCTTGGCCACGTAAGCGATCCATTTCCCGTCGTACGACCACACCGGATGACCTGGGCTCGATCCGCTGAACGTGAGCCTCTTCGCCGGCGGGCCGCCGATCTCACCCTTCGCGTCCATGACGTAGAGGTTGAACCCATAGAGGGAATTCGGCTGGAGCCGGCTCGACGGGAAGCAGATCTTCGAGCCGTCCGGAGAGTAGACCGCGAAGCGCTGGCTTCCCGCGGCGCTGGAAAGCGGCTTCGCCTCGCCCCCTTCAACCGGAATCCTTGCCGTCGGGCGCCCAATTCGGAGTCATCACGCGCGTGGCGATGCGCTGAGAGCCCGGCACCTGCGAGGACTCCGGCTCCGAGGTCACCCGGCGAAGCTGGTCACCCTGCGTGGACATGACCCAGATCTGGCTCGAGCCGCCCCGATTGCTCTGGAACGCGATCCACTTTCCGTCCGGCGACGGAGCCGGATCGGTGTCGCGGTACGTCGTGTCGGCGAGAAGCGGACGGAACGTCGTCGCGAACCCGGGGGACGTCCACGCGACGGACAACGCAAGAATCAACATCGAGGCGAGCCGGCTCAAGATCATCGTGGTCCTCATAGAACCCTTGGGCGTGACTGGCGGTTCCGCGCTACGGCCGAGGCGTGAATCCCTCGCCCACCGTCAGTATTTCGTAGGAAGCGACGCTCAGCGCGTGGCGCCGTACCTGGCTCCACGGCCGATCGAGAATGTAGCACTTGAGAAGGGCGAGCACGATCTGGTGCGAGACGACGGCGACCAGTCCCTCGCCTTCGATGTGGCGGCCGACGATGTCCTTCATCGCGGCGACGGCCCGGTCGTGGACGGCCTGGAGAGGCTCCGCCCCCGGGAGCGCGCACGAGCTTGGGTCCTCGCGCCAGCGCCGGTAGCGATCCGGATCGGGGAGATCGGCCTCGGCGATGCCCTCCCACTCTCCGTGATGGATCTCGTTGAGCCGCGGGTCGGTGATGACCCCCAGCGAATGAGGTCCCGCCACGTACGACGCCGTCTCGATCGCCCGCGGCAGCGTGCTCGAATAGACGGCCTGAAGGGGCACCTCCCAGAGAAGCCGCGCGAGTCCCTTCGCCTGTTCCTTCCCAGCGTCGTTGATCGAGGCCCCGAGGCTCCCCTGGATCCGCTTCTCCCGATTCCAGTCGGTCTCGCCGTGGCGTACGAGCACGATGTCCCGCCCCGCGGTCAAGGTCGCCATCCTAGAGGCGGCCGCCCTGGGCCAGAATCTCGGCGTTCAGGATCGCCGCTCCTGCCGCGCCGCGGATCGTGTTGTGGGCGAGCGCCTCGAACTTCCAGCCGAGAACGGGGCAGTGGCGTAGCCGGCCCACCGTGACGCCCATGCCACCCGCGCGATCGGCGTCCAGCCGC
This sequence comes from Candidatus Eisenbacteria bacterium, assembly GCA_005893305.1. NCBI lineage: Bacteria > Candidatus Eiseniibacteriota > Candidatus Eiseniibacteriota bacterium. The sequence goes on from VBOZ01000019.1 coordinate 6,939, forward strand.
GGCTGGGGCCGGTCGTCCTCGGGGCGCGCTTCGATCGGATCGAGCGGGGCGCTCGGCAGCTCGAGCTTCCGGAGCGGCCGGAACGATCGCCACGCCGCGAGGATCTCCTTCTCGGTGGCGCGGCGGCGGAGCTTCACGCTCAGCGCCACCAGGTGCCCGTCGATTACCGGCACGCGGTGACAGAGCGCGCTCATGGCGAAGTCGGCCGCCTCGACGCCCTTCGGGCCCAGGCGTCCGAGAATCTTGAGGGTCTCGGTCTCGATCTTCGGCTCCTCCCCCGAGACGAACGGGATCACGTTTCCGAGAATGTCGAGCGAGGGAACGCCGGGGTAGCCGGCGCCGCTCGTCGCCTGGAAGGTCGTGGCGATCGCGGCTTCGAGCCCGAACGACTGGTGGAGCGGGGCGAGCGCCATCGCGATGACTATCGCGGAGCAGTTGGGGTTCGTGACAAGTCCGCCGCCGTTCGAGTACGACTGCCGCTCGAGGAGCTCCATGTGATCGCGGTTCACTTCGGGAATCACGAGCGGGACGAGCGGGTTCATGCGGTGATTGCGGGCGTTCGAGGAGACGAGGTGCCCTGCGCGCGCGTAGTGCTCCTCCAGCTCCCCTGCCACGGAGGCATCGAGCGCAGAGAAGAGGAGGTGCGCCTTGAGCGGCGCCTTGGGTCCCTTCACGCGGAGCGACGCGACGGCGTCCGGGATCGCGGTCGAGAGCTTCCACCGGCTGCCGACCGCCTCGGCGTAGGGACGCCCCGCGCTCTGGTCGGATGCCATGACCTCGACCACCTCGAACCACGGATGCCCGTTCAGGAGCTGGACGAAGCGCTGCCCCACGGTCCCGGTCGCACCCATGACCGCGACCGGGACACGGCGGGACGATTTTCCAGGGGGTGCATGACGGCTCGAAGTCGTTGCGGCGGCTCGCTTTCTTGACACCATAGACCTCGGATGATACGGTCGAGGGCCGATGTCTCGCAATGCCAAACCCACGTCGATCGTGTCGACGCCGTGAACGTTCGCGCCTTGGCCATCGGCCTTGTCGCCGCGGTCGCGGCGGGGCTCGCTGCAGGTCCGCCCAGCGCGAATGCCGCCCGGCACGTGAACGCGAGCTATCCCCAAGTCCTCGACAGTTATCCCCGGAACGGCGACACGCGCGTTCCGTCGAACGCGACCCTCTACTACGTATTCGACCAGCCCACTCAGAAGAGAGGCTCCTTCGAGGTCGTGGACCTCGACTCGATGGGGCAGCCGCACCTCAATCTGGACCCTCCGACCTGGTCGGCGCTCGGTGACACCGTCTTCCTGAATCCGACCCAGCCGATGACGTACGGCCACCTGTGCGGGATGCTCGTCGACACGATCTTCGCGACCGACAGCACCGCCTCGAACAACGTGGGCGGCATCCGGTACTTCCGCGTATTCCCCCGGGCGAGGCTCGAGCGCTTCCCTTCGGGGACCGGCTTGTCCTCGGTCACGCTGGTCCCGGAGGTGCCGGTCCCGGTCTCCGCCAGCGTGCGGGAATTGAACGACAACACCGCCACCTTCACCTCGGCGCGGATCGAGTTCTGGGCCGCGACCGGCGTGACCCTGGGTGGCGGCTCGTCTGCGACCCCGCTCTCGACCACGGTGATTCCGGTCGCGCAGCGAGTGCCCCGGCTGGGAACCGCGCTGCTGAGCGTTCCGGTGACGCTCCCGAGGGATCTCGCCCGGAACGCCTCGACCGGCCTGCTGGGCCTCCGCGTCCTGTTCGAGGGAACCGACGAGAGCAGGCTGCCGCTCACCTTCGAGGCCTTCTCCTCGTTGGTGGCCACCTCCGGCGACACCATTTTCGCTCTCACCATGACGCCCGCGCTCGTGACGCCCGCGATCGCCGCAAACGTGGTCGTCCAGTCGGCGTTCGTGGAGCAGCCGATTCCGGGGGCCGTCTACTCCGCCGGCGATACGGTGCGCGCCCGTGCGGTCGTGACCGGGATCGGAACCGGGCCGTTCCGCGCCGTCTTCTATCTCGACGGAAGCGCCGTCGCGATGGAGGAGGGCTACATGGAGTCGGGACACCCCGTCACGGTGGAGCCGCGGGGACCGATCGTGTCGCGCCGCATGGGAGAGCACCGGCTTCAGTTCGTGGTCGAATCCCCGCAGCATGTCGCCGCCCAGCCGATGACGTTCCTCTGCGTTCCCCCTCCGAGCGGGCTTTACTTGCCGCCGAGGCATCCGACCGCGGCGGACTCGGTGATTACCGTTCCCCCCGTCCTGTCGCGCTTCTCTCTCGACGGCACCAACCTCGTCGTGGGGAAATCCGCATTCCGGGACGAGGACGCGGCGGGCATCGCGTGGTCCGCGTGGAAGGCCCGCTACGGCGTCACCAAGACGGGCGCGTTCGAGGCGAACGTTCTCTGGCGCCTCCGCCTCGACGATACGAAGAACGGGAGCGCCTCGCCGGAGCAGGTGCGGGTCGGCTATAAAGTGGAAGGCGCGTCGGTCGAGTGGGGCGATCTCACGCCGGCAATCGCGGCGGGAGCACCCCTCTTCGCGAGCCCGGTCCCGCGCCGGAGCGCCCAGGCCGTCTGGTCCGGGTCGCCGCTCGGCGATCTCCAGGGCTACATGGCGCTTGAATCGCGGCCGCGCTCCTCGGCGGGCACGATCGCGGCGCTTCGATCCGACCTCTACGCGGGCCGCCTATCGCGCGCGTTCGGGGGAGAGCGCCTCCTCGCGTCCCTTTACGGCGGCTACACGCACGACGATGCAACGCCCGGCGGGGGGGCGACCGCGACGACCGCCAGCGCGACCTACGGCGGGTCGGGACACCTGAAGCTGCCGAGCGATTGGTCCCTCTTCGGCGACCTCGCGACGGTCCGGCATCGCACGATCCCAGGCTTGGATCCGGGGCGCTCCCGCACGGCCGTGCGGGGCGAGCTCAAGGGCGCGTTCGCGGGCTTCGCCGCGCGGGCCGAGGCGTTCCGCTATCAGCCCGACCTCGCGACCCCCCTGAACCCGTATGCGATCTCGGACCGCAAAGGGGGAGCGGCCGAGCTCTCGCGCGGTGTCGCCGATTGGCGATTCTTCGGATCGTACCGCCGGGAAGAGCCCTCGGAGGACGTGGGCTCCGCCCCGAGGATCCACGTCGACAAGATCACGTTCGGCGGGAGCCTCAAGCTGAACCAGGTCAGCTTCGTGACGCCGACCTTGGTCCGGATTCAAAACCGAGGGCCGAATACCAACTTCACCGAATCGCGGGCCGCGGGCGAGCTCACGATCGGCGAGCGCATGGGCGGCCAGACTCGGGCTCGCATGGACATCGCCGTCCTCGATGACGACCGCGGGGTGAACGCCCGGCGGGTGGTTACGTCGGGCTCCCTCGTCTCCACCCGAAAGGAGTCGGAGACCGTCACGACCACGCTCTCGGGCGGGATCGAGCGGGAGGAGTTGAAAGACCTGAGCCTCACGAACCAGACCATTCAAGCCGCGGTCGAGGTTCGCTGGGAGGCGGTGCGCGGAAAGTTTCTGGTCACTCCCCTCTTCACGTATCTGGACCGGCGATACGACTCCACGACGAACAAGGAAAAACGGATGACGGGGCGGCTCCATCTCACGTTGATCCGCGTGCCGGGGCTCGGGGAGAACGCCTTCGCCGTCGAGGGCCGCGTCGATCGCGTCGAGCTCAAGGGACCGACCGAGGACAAGAACACCGAAGGGTCCGTGCAGATTTCATTCGGCCAGCAGTTCGGGTTTACCTCCTCGCGATAGCAGTTCGGGTCCACCTCCTTGCGATAGCGCCGCCCGCTGGAATTTTCTAACGCGTCGAACCTTCGACGCGATTCTCCGCGCCTCGCCGTGAGCGCGCGCTACCGCTCCGCGCTCATCCTCCCTTGATGCAATGATGACGTTCGACGCACTGCGCGCCCATCCGTGGAACACATCATGCAGTGCCGCACCTCGCCCTAGCCACCTCGGCGCCCACGGAGCGCGGCGAAAGCCGCCAACATCAGGGAGGGTGCCGTCATGAGAGTTCTCCGCTGCATCGCCATCGTCCTGCCCATCGTCATGGTCGCCGCCGGCTGCGGGCGGAAGGAATCGACCCGCGTGGTCGGTCCTCCACCGCCGAGCGAGGGCCCGCAGATCGTCGAGGCGCACTGGGTGATGGAACGGGACGCGCTGGATGGCGCGGTCCAACTCGCCGCGTCGAGCCCGCTCGTCCGGCGGGCGATCGTGGGGGCAGGAAACGTGCGCCTCACGCCCGTCTTCCGTTACGCCGTGCGCGCCGAGGGGACCGAAAAGGGCGGCGCGCGGATCGGCGCCACGATCCTTCCTTATATCCTGGACGGTGATTCCACCCACGCGGTCTTCATCTCGCTTCTCGAGCGGGACGGGAAGCAACTGGTCGAGGCGCAGGAGCTGATCCTGGGCCGCGAGCCGACCGCCCTAGAGAGCGGGTTCAGCCCGTTGCGGCTCGGCGACCGGATCGGCTGGATCAAGAACGGAAGCTCTTATGCGCTCGGGGTCGACGGCCTGCCCCAGCTCGCACCGGAGAAGTTCAACTGGGTGAAGTTCATCACGTGCTTCCTCGGCGGCGCCGAGGATGCATGCACGGCGGGCTCGTCGGTTGCTCAGGCGATAGCGCCGGGCTATCCCTATGCCGCCCAGATCGGTTGCGGGGTCGGCGTGGCTCTCCACGCGCTGGGCTGCGCCGCGGGCGCCTTCTGAGAAGGCGATGCCATGAAAGGGGCATGGATGGTGGTCTATGTCGTGTCGGTCGCCGTGGGGCTCGCGCTCTGGAGGCTGGCGCCGAGCAGGTGGGGGCTCGAATTCCCGCAGGGGATCCTGATCGGCTCGGCCCTCTACTTCGGCGCGCTCCATCGCTACACGCTGCGCGCGACGGCGCAGGCTCGAGCAACCGATGGCGGCTCGGCGGATGCGGGAACGGATCGATGGGTCGGATGGGGCGGGCTGCTTCCCGGGCTACTCCGGCGTACAGCGGTGTTCCTCGCCCTCGCGGGGCTTCAGGCATTCGCGTGCTTCGAGTGGATGCCGAGCGCGGATGTTCGGGGAGGGTTCGTGGTTTCGGCGGCCTGGCTGGCGTCGCTCAGCCTGATCGATTCGCCGCAGGCGGGTAAGGCGTCGAGGGCGCTTTAGGCGGAGGGCGCTTTAGGCCGAGGGCGCTCTAGCTATCGCGGGCGGGCGGCCCGGCGCGCGCGGGGCCGGCGGCCGAGGCGGCGCGGATGCGCCGCACGAGCGGCCGGCTTTCGCCGCGTCACCGCCTTCCCTCGCCTCGCCGTCTTCTCCCGCTTCGCCCTTCGCCTGGCGGCGATCCTCGCCCGCCGCTTCGCGGCGCGCGCTTCCAGCTCCGCGATCCGCTCGGCCACCCCCGCGAAGGCGTGCTGAAAGACCTCGTCCACGAAGGCGACCGGGAGGAACGTCATCTTCGCCCGGATCGGCTCCGGCACCTCGACCAGGTCCTTTTGATTGTCGGCCGGGAAGATCACCGTCTTGATTCCGGCCCGGTAGGCCGCCATCACTTTCTCTTTGAGGCCCCCGACCGCGATGACCTTCCCGCGCAGGGTCACTTCCCCGGTCATCGCGACGTCGTTCCGGATGGGAGCCTCCGCGAGCGCGGAGGCGATCGCCATGACGATCGTGATGCCGGCCGAAGGGCCGTCCTTCGGGACCGCACCCTCGGGGAAATGGATGTGCATGTCGTAATCGTCGAACTGCTTCGGATCGATCCCGAGCATCTCGGCCCGCGCGCGCACGTAGCTGTGCGCGGCCTGAACCGACTCCTTCATGACGTCCCCGAGCTGGCCCGTCACGATCACGCGCCCGGCGCCGCGCATCTTCAGCGCCTCGATCAGGAGGAGATCGCCCCCGGTCGCGGTCCAGGCGAGCCCCGTCGCGACGCCGATCTCGGCCTGTCCCTCCGGCCGGTCGGGGAGCACGTAGGGCGGTCCCAGGACCTTCTCGACGTCCGCTTCGACGAACGACCAGTTCCCGGTGAAGCCGGTGGTCCGCTGACGGGCGGCCTTGCGGCAGAAATTATCGATCGCGCGCTCCAGCTGGCGCACGCCCGCCTCGCGCGTGTACTCGCGGATGATTTTCGTGAGCGCGGCGTCGTCGAACGAGATGTCGGTCGCGGCCAGCCCGTGCTCCTTGGCCTCGCGCGGGATCAGGTGACGCCGGGCGATCTCGAGCTTCTCCTCGTCCATATAGCCTGAGATCTGGATCACTTCGAGCCGATCGAGGAGCGCCGGCGGAATGTAGTCGAGCACGTTCGCCGTCGTGATGAACAGCGTCTCCGAGAGACCGAACGGGATCTCGATGTAGTTATCCACGAAGTGGGCGTTCTGCTCCGGATCGAGCACCTCGAGGAGCGCGGCGGCGGGATCGCCCTGCGCGTCGTGACCCAGCTTGTCGATCTCGTCGATCATGAAGACGGGATTGCTCGAGTTCGAGTCGCGGAGGCTACGGATGATCTTCCCCGGGCGGGAGCCGATGTAGGTCCGCCGGTGGCCCCGGATCTCCGCCTCGTCGCGGACGCCCCCCACGCTCATGCGCACGAAGACGCGTCCCAGCGCGCGCGCGATCGAGTCGCCGAGCGAGGTCTTGCCGGTTCCCGGGGGGCCGGCGAAGCACAGGATCGGGCCCTTCATGTCGTTCTTCAGCTTGAGGACCGCGAGGTACTCGAGGATCCGCTCCTTCACCTTCTCGAGGCCGAAGTGCTCCTCGTCCAGCCGGCGCGCGACCTCGTCCAGGTTGATGTCGGTGGGCGTCCGCCGCGACCACGGCAGGGAGAGGAGCCAGTCGACGTAGTTCCGGATGACGCCCGACTCTTGCGAGGCGGGCGGAAGGTAGCGAAGCCGGTTCGTCTCCTCCTGCACCACGACCATGACGTGGTGCGGGAGCCCCAGACCCTCCGCGCGCTCCAAGATCTCCCGCACCAGCATCTCCTGGGGATCGTCCTCGCCGAGGAGGCGGCGGATCTCCATGAGCTGCTGGCGCAGGAAGAACTCGCGCTGGCCCTTCTCCATCTGCTCGCTGGTGCGCCGGACGACGTCGTCCGCGACGCTCAGCCGCGCGATTTCTCCCTCGAGCGCCTCCGCCACGACGGTCAGCCGCTCGGTAACGTCGAGGGTCTCCACGATCCGGCGCTTGGTCTCGAGCGGCACGCGCACGATCGATGCCACGGTGTCCGCGAAAAGGCCGGGGTCGCCGAGGTTCATGCTGAAGATGTTGTCGAGCTCCGGCGGGTAGGTCTTGTCGAGCTGGGAGAGGGTTCGGAGCGATCCCAAGATCCGGGTCACCAGCTCGTGGGTCTGCGCGGGATCCCCCGCCTTCTCGACCGGGCAGCTCACCCGGGCTTCCAAGTAGGGCTCGGTGCGCAGAATTTCATCGATCCCGACGCGCCTCAATCCCTCGAGCGTCACCTGCACGTTTCCCGCCGGCATGTTGAGGATGCGGATCACGCGGGCGGCCAGGCCGATCTTGCTCAGCTCCTCCGGCCGGATGTCCTGCTCCCGGCGGGCGGGGCTATAGACGAGCGCGATCAGGTTGTCGGGGTCGGAATAATCGCGGAGGAGCGCTTTCGATTGCTCCACGCGGACTTGTAGGGAGGTGACGCCGAGCGGGAAAACGATCGTGCTCATCAGCGGGAGCACCGGCATTTCCGGCGGGACGTCGCATTCGAGCATCGGGCCGACTTCGGCCATCGGTCGCTTGCTCACGCGGCGGCGCTCCTCTCGAAGGGCGAGACTGTGGGGGCTGGGAGACGACCCGCCACGGTATCATACGCCCCCGCCGCTGGCCAGTCGCCCCCCCGGTAGCATCCCTGCCCCCGGCAAAACGAAGGGCCACCAGGGGGGTACTCCGATGGCCCATCGATCTGCCGTTCCATTCCTCCCGCCGGGGTTCGCCCTCCCGACGGGGGTGCTGCTATTTTCCATCCCCCTGGCGGTATCCGACTTGGCTACCGTCCAGCATTCCCCGTACTACCAGCCAGCCTTGCCTCCCCCGCCTCCAGCGAAGGAAATCACGATCAGAATCAACGCGAGCGCTGCCATCTCTCATCCACCTCCTTCCATCTAGTTCAGGTTTACCGAGCCCTCTGGTTACTCACCGGCACTTCTCTCAGCTACTGCTTACCAACCAGCCTTGCCACCACCGCCACCAGCGAACGTCACGACGAACAGGATCAACGCGAGAGCTGCCATCACACACCTCATTGGGTTTGGGTCTGTTTCCGTCGCCCGCCATCTGCGGGCCGCTAACGCCAGGCTGGTAGAGCAGCCGCCGTGCCATTTGCACGAATGATTTGGTTGGATTCAGCCAATCAGTTGAGGTAGCTATAGTTAACGGCGTTGCAATGTTTGCGATTTGGGGGATTTCAGGCTGCGGAAAAGGGCGGATTCTGTAAAGTTATTGTTACAGTTCCTACAGCTGTCCGTAAACGTCCTACAGATTGGACCTTAGGGGTGTCGTTTAGTTTTTACCGGGCTGTATGCGGGGGTTGTCGATTGGGGCTTGCCGAGGGCCCGCGTAGGCCCGCGCGAGGCCCGCGCCGCGCCCGGCCCACCTAGCTGGCGAGGCGCAGGGGCTCCTCGGCTTGGAGCGGGGCGACGTCGCGGTTCGGGTACGGCAACTCGATCGTGATGATGTTCCCGGAGTCCGGCTGGCTCAACACATGGACCGAGCCGCCGTGCGCTTCCACGATCCCGAGTGCTACGGCCAGGCCAAGCCCGGTCCGCCCAGAGTCGTGGAGCTCCGGGATAGTCCCCTGCACGCCATCGGGAAGCTCGGTCCCTGTGTCGGAGATGTAGATGCGGATCCCCAGATCCATGCGGCGGGCCCCCATCTCGATCCGGCCGCCGTCCGGGGAGAATCGGGCCGCGTTCAGGGCGAGGTTCAGGATGGCCTTGGATAAGTGGCCGGGGTCCACCCGGGGATGAACGAGCTGGGGCTCGACGGAGATCATGACCGACTGCTTCCGCTCCGAGGCGATCGGCACGACCACCACGGCCGCGTCCTCGACCAGGCCCGCGACGTCGGCGGGCCCGAACGAGAGCGCGAGCTCGTTTCGGTCGAGGAGCGAGAGGTTGGCGAGATCGTTTCCGGCCCGGATCAGCCTCTCCGCTCCGCTTCGCATGGAGATAAATCCCTCGACCTGCGGACCGCTCAGCTCGCCCAGCGCGCCCTCCTCGATCAGCTCGATGACGGTCCGGATCGCGTTGGCCGGCTCCAGCACCTCCTCCGAGGCGCTCGCGATGAAGCCCGTCCGCACGCGGTTGACCTCGGTGAGCCGGTGGACCTCCGCCCGGTGCGCGTCCTCCGCGCGGCGGCGCCTGCGGTAAGTGACGATCGCGACGGAGGCTCCGCCCAGGAGCGCGAGGAGGAACCCGGCGCTGCCGGCGTAGAGAAGCTCGTCCCGGATGGCGGCCACCGGCGACGAGACCGATGTGACCGGCCGGATCAAGAGGTACGCCAGCTCGCCGCCGATCGACTGCCCCTGGAGCGGCTGCCTCACCGCGACGAACCGTGCCCCCGCGATCCCGATCACGTCGAACGAGTCGGGCGGCGGCACGCCGTTCTTGGGTTTGCGGGAACGGGAGCCGGCCAGGCTCCGCTCGCTTGACCGCTGGGCCAGGATCTTCCGAAGCGGCGAGGGCGTGAGCGTCGTTGCCTGGATCTCGTCGCTCACCGTGAAGGCCACGTCGCAGCCGATCGCGGATTTGAGCAGCTCCGCCGTCTCGTTCCCTACGAGCCGGCCCAGGCAGAGGACGCCGATGATCGGGCCGCCGGCGGTGACGGGGACAGCGGCCACGCGGTACACCCTCCCTTTCTCGACGATGTACCCCTGGCCTGTGCGCCCCGCGAGCGCCGTGCGCACGAAGGGCGCGCCGGAGACATCCGTCGTCCCGGTCGCGGGCTCAAGCGCGCGCGCCAGGAGGGCGCCGGTCTCGTCCGTCACCTCGAAGATCGGCGTGTCGGCGTCGCGCTGGAAATCGCGGAGCACGTTCTCGAGCGCGTTCTTGAAGTCGGCTTGCGCCCGGTCGGACCGGGGCAGATTCAGGACGGCGAAGAATTGCGGATTCCTCACGATCATGACGCCCAGGCGCTCGAGCTCCTCCCCTTCGCGGGTCAGCGCCTCTTCGACGGCGGGCGCGGCGCGGCTCAACGAGCGCGCGGCGAGCTGATCGCTCTCGTTGTCGGGGTGGTGCGAGAGGGCGACGAGCGCCCAGCCGGCGGCTACGAGGACCGGAACGAGGGCGGCCCCGAAGACCAGCGCCGTCGGAGAGGCGAGGAACCTCAATTTCGAAGCGTTGCGCATGGATATTCCGGCGATCCGGGCCACGAGTGGATGGATGGGGTTCCCGCATGCAAGAATCGGCAAACGGAGTTTCCATCTCGAGCGCATTCGGATGGGGCGCCGCCTGTTGTAAACTCCGGTGATGCACCTCCCTATCGCTTCGATGGATCCGGCGGGGCGCGATTCGCGCGGCGCGACCGAGGTCCGGCGCGGTCAAACGCTGGAGCTCGAGATCGAGGATCTCGCCTTCGGCGGGCGCGCGTTGAGCCGCGTCAACGGGCTGGTCGTGTTCGTCGAGAACGCGCTCCCCGGCGACCGGGTCGTCGCGACGGTGTACCGGAAGAAGCGCCAGTACGCTGAGGCCCGCGCCGAGCGGATCCTTCGCCCCGCGCCGCACCGGGTCGACGCGCGCTGCGGCCACGCCGCGATCTGCGGTGGCTGCCGCTTCCAGGACCTCGAATATTCCGAGCAGATCCGCCACAAAGAGCGCCAGGTGGAGGAGTGCCTCGCGCACCTGGGCCGCGTGCGCGTCGCGTCGCGGCCGGCGATCCAGGCGCCGAGCCAGTACCACTACCGGAACAAGATGGAGTACTCCTTCGGCCGCGACTCCGAGGGGCGCCTCACCCTGGGACTTCACCGCCGCGGATTCTTCGACCGGCCGTTCGACCTGGATCGCTGCCACATCGCCACGCCGATCTCGAGCCAGATCGTGGCCCACGTGCGCGAGGCGGCGCGGCGCGATCAGCTCCAGCCCTACGACACCCGACGGCACGAGGGGCTGCTCCGATTCGTGATGGTCCGCGAGGGGGTCCGGACGGGGCAGGTCATGGTGAACCTGGTGGCCACGGAGCCCCATCCTGCATTCGAGAGGATGGCGGCCTCGCTCCAGAAGGCTTTCCCGGCGGTCTCGAGCGTCCTGCTCAACCTGACGCGGCGGAAGGCCCAGGTCGCGATCGGGGACGAGGAGCGCGTGCTCGCGGGGAGCGCCACGATCTTGGAGTCGCTGGGCGGGCTCACCTTCGAGATCTCATCGGCATCGTTTTTTCAGACGAACACCGAGCAAGCGGAGCGGCTGCTCCAGACGGCCCTCGAGGGGCTGGCCCTCTCCGGGACGGAGCGGGTGCTGGACGTCTATTCGGGCACCGGCACGTTCACGCTCCCGATCGCGGGATTGGCGCGGGAGGCGATCGGGATCGAGTCGTCCGCGGTCGCGGTGCGAGACGCGGAGCGGAACGCGGAGCGAAACGGGATTCGAAACGTGGCCTTCTGGACCGGCGAGGCGATGGAGGTCCTGCGCGATCGCCTCGGGCTCGGCCCGCGCGATTCGAGCCGCCCGTTCGAGCGGCCCACGATCGACGCGGTGCTGGTCGATCCGCCGCGGGCGGGGCTTCACCCCGGCGTGGTGAGCCGGCTCATTCACCTGGGCGCGCCGCGCCTCGTTTACGTCTCGTGCAACCCGAGCACGCTGGCCCGCGACCTCGGCCTCTTCTGCGAATCGCGCTACCGGATCGCGTGGGTCCAGCCGGTCGACATGTTCCCGCACACGCCCCACATCGAGTGCGTCGCGACCCTCGAGCGCGCCGACGGATGATCGGGCGTGTTACGCTTACTGCCGCCCTGCTCCTCGGGGCTGCCTTCACGCCGCCGGCCGAAGCCGGCACATCCAAGCCAAGGAAACCGACCATGAGCGGCAGCGCCGTAGCTGCGACCGTACAGCCGCCCGTACACGAGACGACGCTCTCGAACGGGCTCAAGGTGCTGATCCAAGAGACGCACGCGGCGCCGGTCGTCTCGTTCATGGTCTGGTACAAGGTCGGCTCGAGAAACGAGAGCGCCGGGATCACCGGAATCTCGCACCTCCTCGAGCACATGATGTTCAAGGGCACGCCTACGTACGGGAAGGGCGAGATCGCGCGCATCCTCCAGCGGAACGGCGCCTCCTTCAACGCGGGCACGTCGCTCGACTACACGAACTACTTCGAGGTCCTGGCGAGCGACCGGTTGGATCTGGCGATCCAGCTCGAGGCGGACCGGATGCACAACGCCCTCATCCCGGATGAGGAACACCGTCTGGAGATGACCGTCGTCCGGTCCGAGCTGGAGCGGAACGAGGACAATCCGCACCGGGCGCTCTATCTCCAGACGTTCGCCCAGGCCTTCCAGGCTCATCCCTACCACTGGCCCACCATCGGGTGGCGCACCGACGTCGAGCAGATCACGACCGACCAGATCCGCGACTACTACCGGCGGTACTACGTCCCGAACAACGCGACCGTGGTGATCGTGGGGGACGTGGATCGGGCGAAGGTCCTGGCCTCGGTGGAGAAGGCGTTCGGCCAGATCCCGAAGGGGCCCGACCCGCCCGAGATGAAGGTCGTCGAGCCGCCCCAGATGGGCGAGCGCCGTTTCAAGATCCGGAAGCCCGGCGACACCCGGTATCTGATGGTCGCGTGGCGGAACCCCGCGATCACCGACCCGGACACCTACCCCCTCGACGTCCTGGGGATGATCTTGGGCCACGGCAAGACCTCCCGGCTCTACCGGGGGCTGGTCGACGGAAAGCTGGCCACCGACGTCGACGCCTCCAACGAGACGGCCCGCGACCCCTTCCTTCTGATCACGCAGGCGACGATCGCCCCGGACGCGACCCTCGAGAAGGCGGAGGCGGGGCTCTATAAGGAAGTCGATCGGCTCAAGAAGGAGCCGGTCGCGCCGGAGGAGCTGGCCCGGGCAAAGCGGCAGGTGCAGGCCTCATTCGTCTACGCCAAGGATTCAATCCGGAGCTTGGCGCAGCAATTGGGGTACTTCGAGACGGTGGCTTCCCACAAGTACCTCGATACCTATCTCGACAAGATCGCGGCGGTGACGCCGGAAGCCATCCAGCGGGTGGCGCGGAAGTACCTTGTCGAGAATTCGCGCACGGTCGGGTGGTACGAGCCGGTGCCGGCAGACTCGGCACTTGGTGATGCTGGTGGAGGGGGGCAGGCCAGAAGCTTCGCTTTCGCCGTGCAGAAAAGAAATCACGGCTCCAGCGAACTTCTGGCCTGCCCCCCTGTCCACATGTATCGCCAGGAGGCGGATGCGCAAGGCGCGCCACCCGATGCGCCATCCGATATGGCGGTCGCGGCGGGTCGGGGGTCCGCTTCAGGCGCGATTTCTTCTCCGCGCGCCGGAAGTGGACCCCCGACCCGCCGCGTCTTGCCGAATGGTTTGACGCTTTTGGTGCGCGAGAACCATGCGAATCCAACCATCGCGCTGCAGGGAATTGTGAAGGCTGGTGGAATTTACGATCCACCCGGCAAGAGCGGCCTCGCCGCGTTCGTGGGCTCGATGCTGGACCAGGGGACAAAGACGCGGAGCGCCTTCGAGCAGGCGACCGCGGTCGAGAGCCTGGGTGCCTCGCTGCGCTACGACGGCGGCCAGGAGACGCTCTCCCTATCCGGCAACCTCCTCTCGGGCGACCTCGAGCAGATCCTCCGCGTCCTCGCCGACGCGCTCCGAAACCCGGCCTTCCCGGCCGAGCAGGTCGAGAAGATACGGAGCGAGCTGATCATCGACTACAAGGTCGCCGAGAACTCGACCTCGTCGGTCGCGGCGCGGCGGGCGAACGAGCTTCTCTATCCCGAGGGACATCCCTACCACTGGAACCCGGGCGGGACGGACTCCACCCTCAGCGCGATCACGCGCGAGGACCTGGCTTCGTTCCACGCCCGGCACTACGGGCCGAACACCACGACCCTCGTCCTGGTCGGGGACGTGACCGCGAGTCGCGCCGGGGAGCTGATCGAGAAGATCTTCGGCGACTGGAAGACGCTTCACGATCCGCCCCCCTTCCAGGTGCCGAACGCCGATCCGCCGAAGGAGGCCAGGGACCTGGTCGTCCAGATGCCGGGCAAATCCCAGGCCGACGTCGTCTGGGCGGTGCCCGGGCTGCCCCGCACGGCGCCCGACTACGACGCCGCCATGATGATGAATTACGTGCTGGGTGGCGGCTCGCTCTCCAGCCGCCTCATGGACAATCTCCGGGACAAGGAAGGTCTGGTCTACGGGGTCTACGCGAGCATGCTCGCCGGGGTGGGCGCCGGGCCGATCCAGATCCGGGCCGGGACCAACCCCGCGAATGTCGACCGCACGATCGATGCCCTGCTCGAGCAGGTCGGACGCTTCCACAATGAGGGCCCGACGGACGACGAGATGGAGGCCGCGAAGGGATATTTGACCGGCATCTTCCCCGTCCGCCTCGAGACGAACGCCGGGGTGGCGAACCAGCTTCTGAGCGCGGAGGTCTACAACCTCGGCCTCGACTACATCGAGCGCTACCCCTCGATTATCCGCGCCATCACGACCGCGGACGCGAAGGCCGCCGCGGGAAAATATTTGAGCCCCAACGCCTACGTGCTCGTCGTGGCGGGCTCCTACCAAGGCGCGAAGGGACTCCCGGTTGGGAAATAGCACCCGGGGGTTCGCCCGTACCTCTCCCGTCCGCGCCCGCATCGGCACCGCCCGCCTGGCGGCCCTCTCCCTCGCGCTCGCGGCGATCCTCGCGCTGACCGCCCACCCGGCGGAGGCGAAGCGGATCTTCGTTCCCAAACAGCACCGCTCGCTCCAGGCCGGCATCGACGAGGCGTCCCCCGGCGACACGATTTGGGTGGCCGCGGGCACCTACCAAGGGCCGTTCACGGTGAAGAAGCGGCTGGTCCTCTTCGGCGACGCGGGCTCGGACAACACGATCCTGGACGGCGGGGACAGCGTCCGTGTCCTCGACATTGAGGGGGTCAACGGCGGCGCGGTCGTCGGGTTCACGATCCGCCGCGGCAAATCGCCCGCCGGCGGCGGCGTCCACTGCGTCCGCGACACGAGCCTTCTCTTCGCCGGATGCACGCTCGAGAAGAACTGGGAGAGCGCGATCTCCGCTTGGGAATCGGTCGACTTCAACCTGAACGAGCTTACGTTCAGCGAGAACCAAGGGAGCGCGGTCTCGCTCAATTTCACCGCGGCCCTCATCCGGAACTGTGAATTCCAGAAGAACACCGGTTATTCGGGCGGCGCGATCTCCCTGATCCACTCGTCGTCCAACCTTCCGATCCGCAACTGCTCCTTCATTGGAAACCGGGCGGACACGGCGACCGGGGGAGCCATCAACGGGGACAGCTCGGAGGTCACCGTCGCCGACTGCGATTTCAGCTCGAATTCCGCGAAGGTCGCCGGGGGCGCGATTTCGGCGATGAACGGATCCCGCCTGGGGGTCTCGCACTGCCATTTCATCGAGAACAGCGCGAAGGCGAGCGGGGCGCTCAACGTGGACACGTCGGGCCTGAATCTCCTCCTGTCGATCTTCGACCACAATACGGCGCTCGGGTTCGGCTCGGCGATCGGGCTGATCGGCCGCGCCGTCGCGAACATCAACCCGCTCGTCCAGAGCAACACGTTCTACAAGAACGCGGCGACGACCGAGGGCACGACGATCTGGAGCGAGCGCGTCTCGCCCGAGATCAAACGGAACATCTTCGTGGTGGATGCGGGGCAGCGCGCCGTCTCCGGCATCGGCTCATCCCCCCTATATCAATGCAACCTGATCCATGACCCGAGCGGAGAGGCCGTCGGAGCGCTCCCCTCGGCCGACACGCTGGTCGGCGACCCGCTCTTCTGCGATCCCGCGAGCCGCAATTTCTACCTCCGCGACCTCTCGCCCGCGGCCCTCGCCTCTTGCGGGGTGGTCGGCGCCTTCCCCAAGAGGTGTAGCAGCTTCAAGATGGCCCCCGGGAAGTAGCGCCAGCCTGCTCCACCGGGGCTGGTTACCCCGCCGCAGCTCGGCCCGCTCCACCCCTTGGAACTTTCACGTCCCCCGCCCGGTAGAGGGAAGGTGAGGCCGGGCCCACCACGCGACTCAAGGGAACATGGAGGTCATGATGAAGCCAAGCAGTAGCCGTTGGACGCTCACCGGCATCGCGGCCGGGGCCCTTTGCCTCGCCCTCGCTGCCTCCCCCGCGCTCGCCAATCCACCGGACGACGAGGAGGATTCAACCCCACAGACGAAGAAGGAAATCCGGGTCTATCGGGGCGGCGACGACAATGACGCCCCTTCGGATCGGGTGCGGGATGACGATAGTGGCGCCCCCACCGACCGTGTGCGGAAGGAAATCCGGGTTCGCAGGAACGACGACAGCGAGGAAGCCCAGGTTCAAGGGGGGTATCTCGGCGTCCGCGTTCAGGACATCACCCGTGAGCTTCAGAGAGCCAAGGATCTCCCGAATTCCGAGGGCGCGCTCATCAACCGGGTCGAGCCGGAGAGCCCCGCCGCCGATGCGGGAATCCGCCGAGGCGACGTGATCGTCGAGCTGGACCGCCATCCGATCGGCGAATCCTCCGACCTGATCTCGCAGGTCCGGGACCTCCAGCCCGGCGCGAAGGTTTCGGTGGTCGTCCTCCGAAACGGGACGCGGAAATCGCTCTCGGTGACGCTGGGCAAACGCCCCAAGGAATTCTCGATGATCGCTCCCCGCGGCGGGCAGCGCTGGATGGAGCGCGCCGATGGGGACATGCCGGGGATGCCGGAGGTCGGCGAGCAGCTCGACCGGATCCGCGTCTACCGCCAGGACGTCCAGCGCCAGCTCGATGAGATCCAGGACCAACTTACCCGCTTGCGGGAAGGCGACTTACAGCGGCTTGAAAGCGAGATCCGGGCGCTCCGCGACGAGCTGAGAGCCCGCGACGAGAGGCACTCACCGCACTCCGATTAACAGTGAGGCGGGTGGATCGGGCCGGGTTCCGCTGGGTCGGGAACCTGGCACGACCGCCCGCCCCTCCCCATTCAAAATTCTCTCGACTTGGCGCCATGGTACGGCACATGTTAAGCTACTGTTCCTAGGTGCTTCCAACCTGGGATGGTAGGGCCACGTTACATATGGGCCTGCCCAGTCCGATAACCCTGGAGGGGGCAATCGATTGTCCCCTTTCTTCAGACTGACAGGGAGTCAACCGGATGAGGGCTAAATGAGTATGGTGAGACGAAATAGAGCATTTTGCATCGCTCTGAATCTCGGAATTGCCCTATTGCTTGAGGGAGCATGGGTTCCGGCTGTGGATGCTCAGTCCACACCGGCCGCCGGCGACCTCCGGGGCCTCCCCCAGCTTGCTTCCGCCGCCACCTCCAACCGGGCGGCCCGTCCCCGGCCGCGGCACAGGCGCCGTCCGGCCACGCTCCGGCTCCCGGCCGTGACGCAGTACGGCATCCCGCGACTCCACGTGAAGGCCGCCTACGTCGTCGACGCGAACAACCGCGTCCTCTTCGAGAAGAATCCCGATCGCATCCTTCCGATCGCGAGCCTCACCAAGCTCGTGACCACGATGGTGTTCCTGCAGACCTCTCCGGACTGGGATCGCGTGATCGAGATCGTTCCCGAGGACGTCCACCATTCGAGCCGCACGCGCATTCGCGCCCGCGAGGAGATCACGGTGCGCGACCTGTTCCACGCCGCCCTGATGTCCTCCGACAACGCGGCGACCAAGGCGCTCGTCCGCACCTGCGGCGTGCCGGTCGACGAGTTCGTGCGGCGGATGAACCTCCTGGTCGACTCGCTCGGCGTCCCCGAGACCCACTTTGTCGAGCCGACGGGCTTGAGCGAGCAGAACGTTTCGACGGCGCAGGGTATGGCGGTTATTCTCCGCGCCGCGACCGAGAGCGACGTGGTGAGCGCGATCACCCAGAAGACCGAGTACTCGTTCACCTCGAATCGAAGGGTCCACCACTTGGTCAATACCAACCGTCTGCTCCGCAGCCAGTGGGACATCACGGGCGGCAAGACCGGTTTCATCCACGAGGCCGGCTACTGCCTCGTGACCAACGTAAAGGGACCCACCGGCGTCGACGTCACGGCGGTCGTGCTCGGGGCTCCCAGCAACGCCCTTCGCTTCGCCGAAGCGCGCCGCATCCTCGACTGGACCTTCCGCTTCGGCCTCGGCCTCCCACAGACCACCCCGGCGGGCGATTAGGTTGCCGCGGTCCTTACGACGCCGGAAGCCCGGCGCCGCGAGGGGTGTAGCCAGAGCGGCGATCGCAGCGGCGGTGGTTCTCCTATCCACCGCGCTCTTCGCGTCGCCCGCGACGATTTCGGCCGCCCCCGATAATTCCTCGATCCCGATCGCCGGCGCGTTCATCTACCCGGTCGGAGACGAGCTCGACTACACGAAGAGCCACGAGGGCGAACCCTCCGGCTACTACGTCTCGGACCCCTATCTCAAGATTAGGGGAGGGAAGAAGCATCGGACCCACTACGGGGTCGACCTCGCGTGCGGGCGCGGCGGCGCACCGATACGCGCGATCGCCTCCGGCATCGTCGTGGTCGCCGATGCCAACGCGCTCATCAAGGTCCAGCGCCAGCAGCAACTCCGGCTTCCCGTCGTCGAGAACGGAAAGCGGGTCTACAAGCAAGGCACGAGGCTCCGCACCGTCTACAAATGGCGCACCGGATGGGGCAACTACGTGGTCATCCGGCACGTCCTCCCGTCCGGTGAATGGGTCCACTCCCTCTACGGGCACATGGCACCTCACTCGATGCTCGTGAAGCGGGGTGACATCGTCGCGGCGGGTCAGCCCCTCGGGAAGATCGGTCATACCGGCAGGGCGACCTCCTCGCATCTCCATCTCGAGATACGGAAGAACATCCCCGGCGATCCGGATGACGTGACGCCTCAGGATGGTGACGACGAAGCGCCCACGCCCGAGGAGCGGAGCTACTCCCAGCTTCAGACCGTCGACCCGCTCGCCTTCCTCGAGCAGCACGTCCGTCGCTACGAGGATCTCGACCCGGGGTCATGGCAGTCGCGCTACGCCCTCGCGGCCTGCCGGGACGGAATCGTCACCGGCGATCGCGCGAAGTTCGAGCCCGACAAGTCGATGACGCGGGGCGAGTATTACCGAGCCCTGGTGCTCGCCTTCCGCCTCGGGACCCCCTTCACGACGAAGACGTGGGAATCGACGGTGAACGCCCTGGTCGACTCCGAGATCCTCGATCCGGCCGGCGCGCACGACCCGAGTCCGGGCGACGTGATCTCGCGCTCCGAGGCGCTCGAGATTTTGATGCGGTGCCTCGACCGCCACCAGGCGCGGGCACGAAACCTCTCGGAGATCAACGGCCTTCAGATGTCGCGGGACTTCAACCGCGCGTTCGCGAGCGAGGACGCGGCGATGGAGGCCGAGGCGAGGGCGAAGTCGCTCGCAAACTCCGAGACCGCAGCCCGACAGAGGGCGGAATACGCGCGGGTGGCCCGAATTCAGAAATGGGCAAAGGCCGCGGGGAAAACGGCCACGGTGAAGGTCAAGCGCATCGAGTCCGTCAGGCCCATGCCGATTCTGGACCCCGGATTCGAGGCAATCGCACAATCCAAGAAAAACATATCGCGGGCCGAGTCATGCCTGCTTCTAGCGACGGCCCTGCGCCTTGGCGCCGAGCGCTACTCCGCCCTGGAGCGCGCGGCTTCCCGAGTTCCCGACTCGGGGTAGGACGAAACCGACTTCCCCCCGTGACACGCACGAAGTAGCCTTGTACCCGTGGCACTCCCTAAGACACTTTCATCGAACATAGAACAGATCGCGGCGAAACGTCCGGTTCTCAGACGCGCCGAGGGAGTCCACGTCGTGGATTCCGATGGGCGCCGCTACCTGGACGCGACCTCGGGCGCTTTCTGTGTCCAGCTCGGCTACACGCGGCCCGATCTGGTTCGCACCGTGAGTGAAGCCGCGTCTCGGCTACCTCATGCCAGGCCGTCGTCGTTCGAGAGCGAGGATGGCCTGGCGTATCAGCGGGAGCTGCTCGTCGCCGTGGGGGCGCCCTACTCGCGCGCGATACTGACGTGCTCCGGGAGCGAGGCCGTCGAGGTCGCGCTCAAGATCGCGTACCGATACCAGCGCGCGATCGGACATCCGGAGCGCAAGGCGATCCGTCACCTGCCCGGCCATTATCACGGCGCGACGTTGGGAGCGCTGGGCGTCACCGGGTTGGGCGCGCGGCGCGGCCCGTACGAGGGCCTGGTAGGTGCATTGCCTGCGATTCAAGAGTCGGGCGAGGCACCTGTGGCGGAGCCGGCGGCGGCGATGATCCTAGAGACGATCCCGGCGGTTGGCCTCGGCGTGCCGGTGCCGCATCTGGGATTTCTCTCCCACATCCGCGCCCAGTGCGACGAGATCGGCGCGCTCTGGATCGCCGATGAGGTGCTCACCGGTTTCGGCCGCGTCGGGTCTCTCTTCGCGTGGCAGCGGCTAGGGGAACGCCATGCGCCCAACGGCGCGAAGCCCGATTCCGAAGCGCGGCCGGACCTCATCGTCTTCGGCAAAGGAGCCGGAGCCGGTTTCGCACCCCTCGCCGGCGTTTTGATGACAGATCAGATCGCGCAGGCGCTCGATGCCGATGGGTTCACCCACCATCAAACCTACGGCGGAAATCCGATCGCATGCGCCGTGGGACGCCGCGTGCTGCGCGCGATGGTCGAGGAGATGATCGAGGCGAGCGTGCGGGCCGCGGAGCCCTGGCTGGAGGACGACCTTCGGCAGCTACAAAAATCCCGATCGGTTCGCCAGGCGCGCGGGCTCGGCTACCTCTGGGGGGTCGAGTTGATGGACGACCGGCGCTCCGGCCGCCCGTTCCCCCGCGAGCAGCGAATCGCCGAGCGCATCGCCGAATCATGCCGCGATCGAGGAGTGCTCGTCCACGCCGGCACCGGCTCGGTCGACGGCGAGCGCGGGGATTTCATCCTGATCGCGCCGCCGCTCGTGGCACATCGGGGTGACTTCAAGACGATTGCGGAAACCGTCTCCGGAGCGATTAGCAGCGTCGCCGGGTAGGGGCGGCGGAGCCGCCTCGTTTTGCCCACCGAGCTTTGCGATCAACACATCCTCCGCGGTAGCCACGGTTAGGCCCATTCCCTTTTTACGCCTTAGGCGCTTCCTTGCCCGGCCGATACGTAATCACCTGGACCCGCTCGAGCGTGACGAGGCCGTCGGCCACCATCTCGTCGAGCGAGGGAAGGAACGCTTCGATTTGGTCGCGGCGGTCCGCGATCTCGACGATGATCGGCAGGTCCTCGCTCAAGCGCAGCACCTTCGCGGTGTGGATCCGGCTCTTCGCTCCGAACCCCATCAAGCCCCGCAGCACCGTCGCGCCGGCGAGCCCCGCCTCTCGAGCCCGCGCCACGATCGCCTCGTAGAGCGGCTTCCCGTGCCAGCGGTCGTTCTCTCCAATGAAGATGCGGAGGAGCTGCCCTTCGCCCTCGAGCTTCATCTTCGCCTCTCCTAGAGTTTCATCGCGGCCGCGTATCCGGCCCAGACCGCGGCGAGGCCGAGCACGAGGTGCGCGGCCAGATTGAGGGCCCCGCGCCACGGGTCGCCGGTGCGGACAAGCTCGAACGTCTCGTAAGCGAGCGCGGAGAAGGTCGTGAAGCCGCCGCAGAATCCGATCAGGATCGCGCTCCGCCAGGCCGGGTTCATCGCCACGCGCTCCAACGTCAGTGCCGCCACGAAGCCGACCGTGAGCGACCCCAGCACATTGACCGCGAGCGTTCCGTATGGGAACGTCCCGTGGGTCAGTCGCTGGGTGAAACCCTGGAGATAGTAGCGAGACAAGGTCCCAATGAATCCAAACCCGCCGATCAGTAGCGCGCGAAGCATCGCCGGATCATGCCGGAGCGGGACGCCGGGCCGCAAGGGAGTCGCGGGGCTGCTTAATCCGGCGCTGCTCCCCGCGGCGGTCGCGGGGCTTCTCGCCTCGTTCGCCGGCTGCGCCCACGTCGCAGACGTGCGCGATGAAAACCCTGGATTCACCGCCGAGGCACTCCGCGCCGGCGGGCTCGTGGACCTGGGTGTGGTCCAGGTCAACGAGGTTCCTCAGGTCCGCCCCCCGCTCATCGAGGCCCTCGAGCGGGTTCTGGCGGCCACGCGGAGCGACATCCGCCTCATCCCCGCAGTGCGGGCGCAGGCGACCTTCGACGATTCGACATCGAGGCTACTTCTCCTCGGCTACCAGATGCACGGCGCTCCGGATCCCGTGTGGCTCGCGCGCGCGGCCGACTCGCTGCGGGGTGTCGCGCGGTACGGGGTGCTCGCGCGGATCGAATCCGACGTGACACGCAGCTCCGTGCGGGACGCGCCGCCCAACAATCCATCCCTCCAATCGCCGAGCGGGCGAATTCTGATCTCCGGGAGGGACGCTCGTGTCTCGGTGCGCGTCTACGAGCTTGCGACGCGCGCGCCGGTCTTCGACGGCACCTACCGCGCCTCCGCGGAGTCCGCTTCAGTCGACTCGTCGCGGCTTTCAGCGTATCCGGGGCGCAGCAGAGAGCAAGGTGGGATCATTGTCACCCCGCAGACGCCGTCATCCCAGCAGGGCTACCCCGAGCCACCGCCCCTCGCGCGCGCGGTCGAGGCTGCGTTTCTGGAGTTCGCCCGCTCGTTACCCGGCGGGCCACGGCCTTAGGTTGCGACGATGAAGGCACCCTGTGCCCGGCTTCTTCTCGTGATCCTCGCCGCCTGGTCCGGGTGTGCGCACATTCCCGAGGTAGACAAGCCCGATCCCAAGTTCAGCATCGAGGCCCTGCGGAAGGGCGGCATTGCCAATCTTGGCGTGGTCCAGCCCGACGAGGTGACCCCACCTCCTGGTGCTCAAACCGACGCTCTCGAGAAAGTCCTCGCCATTATGTGCCGTGACATCCCGGTGATTCACGCGACGCGCGCGCGCGCGGCCCTAGACGACTCGACCGTGCGTTTCCTCCTGCTCAGCTACCAGCTGCACGGCGTCCCGGAGGCGAAGTGGCTAGCGCGTGCCGCGGATTCGCTCCACGACTTGGCCCGCTACGTGGCGCTCGCCCGAGTGGAGTCGAACGCGCTTCGATACACTCATCGACCAGCGCCGACACCGGATGTTTCGCGGAATGCGCCT